>NZ_JBPZHA010000009.1:0-230172 GCF_051857515.1 Hydrogenophaga sedimenti | reverse complement strand
CGCTTTGCGCGTGCGCCGCGTACTCAGATTCAGGCCAAGTTCTCGTTGGGTCATCACGCCATTGTTCCTGTCGTGCCTCGCTCATGCCATTCGGGCTTGACCGGGGGTTTTGAACACCATCCCAAGCACGGCCCCGGACTGATGTTCCACCAGAGCGGGGGCTGCTGCGACAACAGCGCCGCCAACTGCTACCTGCTGGGCGAGATCACCATGGGGCAGGGCGATGTGTTTCTGGGCGTCATCGGCGGCTGCGAGTTCTACATGAGCAAGACGCAGTACGCCACCTGGCGCCACACGCAGCTGATCATCGACGTGATCGAGGGCCACGGCGGCACCTTTTCGCTCGAAGGCCCCGAGGGCAAGGCCTTCCACACCCGCTCGCGGGTGTTCACTCCAGAAGAAATGGCGGAGATCGAGGCGGAAGACGCCCGGGCCGCCGCGTCCTGAGCGCCGGGCGCATCAGGCGGTCGTGTGTTCCATTCCTGAACACTCCGACCCACTGGCGCGTGGCATGGAACTTGTTGGAAGATCGGCATTGCCACAGGCCGGCGATGACCGGCATTTTCCGGAGACAAGACATGACACACCGCCCCACCTTCGCCCTGCGCCGGCTCAACGCCGCGTTGCTCATGGCCCTGGCCGGCACCGCCGGCGCCCAGACCTTGCAGGAGGTCGTGGTCAGCGCTTCCCGCCAGGAACAGAAATCCTTTGACGCCCCGGCCTCGGTGCAGGCCGTCGGTCAGGAGGCCATCGAGGCCGCCGGCCCGCGGGTCAACCTGTCCGAGGTGATGAACCGGGTGCCGGGCATCACGGTGCTCAACCGCCAGAACTACGCGCAGGATCTGCAGCTGTCGATCCGCGGCTCGGGCTCGCGCTCGCCCTTCGGCATCCGCGGCACGCGCCTGATCGTCGACGGCATTCCGGCCACCATGCCCGACGGCCAGGGCCAGGCCTCGACCATCAGCCTGCCGTCGGCCCAGCGCATCGAGGTGCTGCGGGGACCGCTGGCCCAGCTCTATGGCAACTCCGCGGGCGGTGTGGTGCAGGTCTTCACGGCGGACGGTCCCGAGAAGCCGGAAGTGCGCTTCAGTGTCGACGCCGGCTCGGACCGGTTGCGGCGCTACGGCCTGCAGGCCGCCGGGCAGAGCGGCTCGCTGAACTACGTGATCGACCACAGCGACTTTTCCACCGACGGCTGGCGCGTCAACAGCGCCGCCAAGCGCCAGCACACCAACGCCAAGCTGCGCTGGGCCGCGAACGAGCAGACGAAGTTCACCCTGGTCGCCAACGCCTTCGACCAGCCCGAGTCGGGCGACCCGCTGGGCCTGACGCGCGAGCAGTTCCAGGCCAACCCGCGCCAGGCGGTGGCGAACTCGACGCTCTACAAGGCCGGCAAGGACGTGTCGCAGAACCAGCTGGGCCTGGTCGCCGAACACAAGCTCGACGCCCAGAGCGAGCTGAGCGCCCGCGTCTATGCGGGGCAGCGCGACCTGGACAACCGGCTGTCGCTGCCGCTGGCGTCCCAGACCTCGGCGACCTCGGCCGGCGGCGCGGTGCAGCTCGACCGCCACTACGAAGGCACGGGCCTGCGCTACGCGCGCCGCATCCCGGCCGGCGAAGGGCAGGTGAACCTGAGTGCAGGGGTGGACGTCGAGCGCATGGGTGAGCACCGCCTGGGTTTCATCAACAACCTGGGTGTGCTGGGCGCGCTCAAGCGCGATGAAGACGGCAAGGTCAGCAGCACCGGTGTCTACACCCAGGCCGACTGGGCGATCAACGAAGGCTGGAGCGCGGTGGCCGGCCTGCGGGCCAACCGCGTGAAGTTCGAGGTCGATGACCACTTCATCCGCGCCGGCAACCCCGACGACAGCGGCCGCGTGAGCTTCAGCGCGACCAACCCGGTGATCGGCGTGACGCGCCATCTGGGCGACGACACCAATCTCTACGCCAACATCGGCCGCGGCTTCGAGACGCCGACCCTGACCGAGATCGCCTACACCGCCAACGGCAGCGGCCCGAACCTGGGCCTGAAGTCGGCCCGCAGCACACACACCGAAGTCGGCGTGAAGACCAAGCTGTCGGAGAACCAGCGGCTGGATGTCGCGCTGTTCCACATCGGGACCCGCGACGAGATCGTGGTCGCCTCCAGCAGCGGTGGCCGCACGGTCTACACCAATGCCGGCAAGACCCGCCGCACCGGCATCGAGCTCGCGCACAGTGCGCAATGGACGCCGGAATGGCGCAGCCACATCGCGCTGTCGACGCTCAACGCGCGCTTTGCCGAGACCTTCAGCAGCGGCGGCACCCGGGTGGCCTCGGGCAACCGCATCCCGGGCGTGATGGACCGTTCGCTGTTCGGCGAGATCGCGTGGCAGCCGCGCGCGCTGCCGGGCTTCACCGCGGCGCTGGAAGCGGTGCACCGGGGTTCGATGGTGGTGGACGATGTCAACAGCGACCGCACCGCGGCCGCGACGCTGTTCAACCTGCGCCTGGGCTGGGAGCAGAAGATCGGTGCCTGGAAGCTGCGCGAATACCTGCGCGTCGACAACCTGGCCGACAAGGCCTACATCGGCTCGGTGATCGCCAACGAAACCAACAAGCGCTTCTTCGAGCCGGCGCCGGGCCGGCAGTGGGGGCTGGGCGTGACCGTCGCCTACGCGTTCTGAACGAGAACAGGCCTGGGCTCAGAGCCCAGGCTTCTGCAGCGCCTTGAGCACCTCGGTCTGGAAGTCCGGGCCCTCGGCCGCGGCCATGAACGCGTCAATGTGACCGTCAAAACGCACCGTGCCCTGGTGCAGCAGCAGCAGGCGGTCGGCGGTCTTCACTTCCTCGATCAGGTGGGTCGCCCACAGCACCGCGAGGCCCTGATTGCGGCACAGGCCGCGCACAGTGTCGAGCAGTTGCTGGCGCGAGGCCGGGTCCAGGCCCACGGTGGCCTCGTCCATCAGCAGCACGCGCGGTTGGTGCAGCAGCGCGCGCACCAGCTCGACCTTGCGCCGCGTGCCGCCCGAGAGGCTGCGCACGACGGCCCTGGCCTGGTCCTGCAGACCGATGGCGCCGAGCTGCGTGTCGATGCGTTCGCGCGCCGTCTTGCGAGGGATTCCGTGCAGGTCGGTGTGGAACAGCAGGTTGGCCATCACCGACAGGTCCATGTCGAGTGCGCTCTGCTGGAACACCACGCCCAGGCCCGCGAGGGCGCGCGCCGGGTGCTGGCGCATGTCCTGCCCGAGCACCTCGATGCTGCCCTGATCGGGCGTGAACAGGCCGGTGAGCAACTGCAGCAGGGTCGACTTGCCGGCGCCGTTGGGGCCAAGCAGTGCCAGCATTTCGCCGGCCTGGACCTGCAGGCTCACGCCCTTGAGGGCCGGTTTGCCGTTGTAGGCCTTGTGCAGGCCGTCGGCCTTCAGGACGGTGTGGACCACGTTGGTGGTGGCTTGGGCGAGGGGTTCGGTCATGAGGCGGGTCTGGCCAGCAGGTTCATGCGGGCGAGCAGTTTCTTTTCGCGCTCGACGGTGACCAGCACCGACTGGCGGTAGTCGCGCGTGCCCAAGTATTCGAGCGTCTGATCGTAGCGGGCCAGTGCCGAAGTGTGGCGCTCGGCGTTCATCGCGCGGCGGAACACCTCGTGCAGTTTCTGGATCACCGCCTCGGGCGTGCCGGCCGGTGCGGCCAGTCCCCAGGGCGAGGTGTAGACCGCCTGCGGGTAGCCCAGCTCGCGCATGGTCGGTACCTCGGGCCAGCGGGTGTTGCGCGCGGCGTTGAAGGTGGCGAGCAGGCGCATCTGGCCCTTCTCGACCCAGGGCGCGAAGCCCGTGGAGTTGACGCCGGCCATGATCTGGTTGCTGGCGATGGCGAGCATCTGGTCGGCCGTGCCCTTGTACGGGACATGCACGTACTTCACGTTGTTCTGCAGCAGGATCTCTTCCATCGCCAGGTGCGCGGTGGTGCCGACGCCAGTGGAGCCCATGATGAGTTCGCCCGGTCGCTTGAGCGCCCACTCGATCATGTCGGCGACGTTGCGGAACGGGCTGTTGCCCGGCACCAGCAGGCCGAAGCTCACACCCGAAACCTGCAGGATGGGCGCGAGGTCGGTCACCGGGTCCCAGGGCACGTGGTTCATCAGCGCGTGTCGGTACACGGTCAGCGGCACCTGCCCGATCACGTGACCGTCCGGCTCGGCCGCCTTGAGCATCGGTGCCACCATGGTGCCGGCCGCGCCGGGCCTGTTGACCACGACGATGGGCTGCCCGAGCAGCGGCTCGGCTTCCTCGGCCAGGATGCGGATCGTCAGGTCGGTCTGCCCGCCCGCGGGCCAGGGCACGATGAGCTGGACCGGCTTGGACGGGAAGGGTGCCTGGGCCTGCGCCAGCGGGCTGGCGGCGCTCAGCGCGAGCGCACCGGCGGCACCCAGAAAGCCCCGGCGCGAAACGGCGGTGTTCGGGTCGGTGGACGAACTCAGGGTTATCCCTGTGTCATTTTTGAACGCTGTGAGCAGCGGTGTGTGTCTCATGCATGGCCTGATAGTCTCAAGTCCCTCGGAAAACCCCCGGGACGCGGCATGATCAGGCAAATTCCGTTCCTGTACCAGCCGATTTCTGCTGGCACCGATTTTGCAGAAAGATCGCGCGCGTCCGGCGCATCGCGCATCCGACGCGAAGGTTTCGAAAAACAGTAGGAGACCCATCCATGGCCCTGAGTGCCAAGCTTTCTTCGCGTTCCCTGCGCCCCCTGATCGCGGCCCTGTGCGCCGCAGGCGCTTCGTTGGCCCTGAGCCTACCGGCCCAGGCCGAGAGCAAGGTCTATGTGTCCAGCGAGAAGGACAACAAGGTCTACGTGTTCAGCGCCACCGGGGAGCGGCAGGCCGCGATCGAGGTCTGCAAGCGCCCTCGCCACATGATGTTCAGCGCCGACAAGAAATCGATCTACGTCTGCTGCGGCGACAGCAACGAACTGGGCATCGTCGACACCGCCGCCGGCAGGATGACCGGCTCGGTGCCGCTGGGCGACAGCCCGGAGATCTTCGACCTCAGTCCCGACGGCAAGACGGCCTATGTCTCGATCGAGGAAGAGAGCGTGATGGCGGCCTACGACCTGGCGACGAAGAAGGCGCTGTTCCAGGTCAAGACCGGTGGTGAGCCCGAGGGCGTGCTGGTCACGCCCGACGGCAAGACCGCCTACGTGACCTCCGAGGTCGCCAACGTGGTCCACGTGATCGACCTGGGCCAGAAAAAGGTGGTCAAGAACATCAAGGTCGGCAAGCGGCCGCGCCGCTTCGTGCTGGCCGCGGGCGGCGCCGAGCTGTGGGTGACCAACGAGCTGGACGCCAGTGTGTCGATCGTCGACACCAAGACCAACGAAACGAAGCAGTCGATCAAGTTCGCGCTCAAGGGCATGCGCGAGACCGACATCACCCCGGTGGGCATGACCATCAGCCCGGACGGCAAGAGCATGTGGGTCGGCCTGGGCCGCGCCAACCACGTGGCCCAGATCGACGTCGCGACGCGCGCGGTGAAGAACCAGGTGCTGGTCGGCAAGCGCGCCTGGGGCCTGACCTTCAGCCCGGACGGCAAGACCCTGTACGTGGCCAACGGCCTGTCGGACGACATGACGCTGGTCGACGTGGCCGCCGCCAAGGCGGTCAAGTCGGTGCCCGCGGGCCGTGTGCCGCACACCATTCTCGTCACCCCATGAAAGACCGTCTGACGTTTTCCCTCAAGGCGCTGGTGGCTGGTGCGGCTCTCGCCGTCGCTCTGCCGGCGCTGGCCGCCACCAAGGTCACGATTGCCGTGGTCTCGCTCGACGGCGATCCGCGCTTTGCGCCGCGCCGCATGGAGAAGGCCTATCCGGGTCATCCGACCGGGCGTGCGATCGACGGGGTGAAGCTGGCGGCCGAGGACTCGTCGTTCGAGCTCGACGCTGTGGGCATCGAGCTGGTGGTCAAGGACGTGGTGCTGCCCAACGCGGCGGCTCTGCCCAAGGTGCTGGCCGAGCTCAAGGCGGCCAAGGTGCAGCACCTGGTCGCCGACCTGCCGGTGCCGGAGCTGAATGCGCTGGTGCAGGCGGCGCCGGCCGCGCTGGGCGGCGCCATCGTCATCAACAGTGGTCAGGAAGACGATGCGCTGCGCGGTGCGCAATGCGCCGCGCACCTGCTGCACACCTACCCGAGCCGGGCGATGGCCAGCGACGCGCTGGCGCAGTACCTGGCGGCGCGCAACTGGCGCAAGGCGCTGGTGCTGCAGGGTGCCTTGCCCGAGGACGCGCTGGAGCTGGAGGCCTTCAACCGCTCGGCCAAGCGCTACGGCCTCAAGACGACGCAGCTCAAACCGTTCAAGCTGACCGGCGATCCGCGCGAGCGCGACCTGGCCAATGTGCGCCTGCTGACCGGCGAGCGCGAGCACGATGTGGTGGCGGTGCTCGACAGCGACGGTGAATTCGCGCGCACCGTGCCCTACGCGACGCAGTGGCCGCGGCCGGTGGTGGGTTCCAACGGTCTGGTGGCCGCGCCCTGGCACCCGCTGTGGGAGCGCAACGGCGGGCCGCAGCTCTCGCGGCGTTTCGCGAAGAAGGCCGGCCGGCCGATGAGCGGACACGACTGGGCCGCGTGGATGGCGGGGCGCGCCATCGCGACCGTGCTGGCCGAACAGCCCAAGGCCCCGATCGCGGCGCAACTCAAGGCGCTGCGTGGCGGCGCCGTGGGTGTCGACGGTTTCAAGGGGCCGCGCCTGTCGTTCCGCGCCTGGGACGGCCAGCTGCGCCAGCCGATCTTCCTGAGCCATGTCGACGGTGTCGCCGCGGTGGCGCCGGTCGACGGCGTGCTGCACCCCAAGGAAGTGATGGACACGCTGGGCGTGGACGAAGCGGAGAGCACATGCAAGCAACGACCCTGAGCCCCGTCAATCCCGCGCCCGCACTGCTGCCGCACCTGCTGCGCGCGCTGCGGGCGGTGGTGGGCCGCGAGATCGGGCGCTTCCTGCGCCAGCCTTCGCGCCTGGGCTCGGCCCTGGTGCGGCCGCTGCTGTGGTTCGTGGTGTTCTCGGCCGGTTTCCACAACGTGTTCGGCGTGGCCATCGTGCCGCCCTATGAGACCTACATCGAATACAAGGTCTACATGGTGCCGGGCCTGCTGGGCATGGTGGCGCTGTTCAACGGCATGCAGAGTTCGCTCTCGATGGTCTACGACCGCGAGATGGGCGTGATGCGCCTGCTGCTGACGGCGCCGCTGCCGCGCGGCTGGCTGCTGGCGTTCAAGCTGCTGGCGGGCACCAGCCTGTCGGTGCTGCAGATGGTGGTGTTCCTGCTGATCGCCTGGGCCTTCGGGGTCGAGGTGCCGCTGGAGCACCTGCCCTGGCTGGTCCTGTCCATGGTCTGCGCGGCGGTGATGCTGGCCTCGGTCGGCCTGGTGCTGTCGGTCTACGTCAAGCAGCTGGAGAACTTCGCCGGCACGATGAACTTCGTGATCTTCCCGATGTTCTTCATCAGTCCCGCGCTCTATCCGCTGTGGAAGCTCGAGGAGTCGGGCGCCTGGTGGCTGCTCAAGCTGGCCGAGTTCAACCCGTTCACCCACGCGGTCGAGGCCATGCGTTTTGCGATGTATGGCCTGTTCAACGGCACGGCCTGGGCGGTGGTGCTGGGCTGCACGGCCGTGTTCTTCCTGGCGGCGCTCTGGGGCTACGACCCGCAGCGCGGCTGGATCCGCCAGCGCGGCTGAAACTTCCGGAGCGATCCCATGCACCTGCCTGTGACCCGTCGCCATTTTTTTGCCGGTGCGGCCGGGCTGGCGTGCTGGCCGGTCGTCCGTGCGCAGGACGACCAGACCGGCGGCGACCCGCTGGGCTCGATGCAATACCCCAGCCTGCGCGAGCAGACGATTGGCAAGGCGGTCGCGAAGTTCAGCGACGCGGTGATCGTCAAGGGGCCGGACTTTGCCGACGACGCGATGAATGTGCCGCTGCTGGTGGATGCGCGCGGCCTGTCGGGCACGGGCGGCGGCGTGCAGCGCATCCGCGTGGCGGTCGACCGCAACCCGGTGCGCCAGGTGCTGGATTTCGAGCCGATGAAGGCCTTGCCGATGCTGGCGTTTCGCATCCGCATGGAACAGGCCTCGCCGGTGCGGGCCTTCGTGCAGACCAAGGACGGGCAGTGGCATGTGGGCAGCACCTGGGTGCAGGCCTCGGGCGGCGGCTGCACGGTGCCCGGCCTGACGCGGGCCGACGGCTCCTGGAGCAGGACGCTGGGGCAGGTGCAGGCGCGTTTCTTCCACAACGTCATCGAGGGCAGCCGCCGGCTGCGCCTGCGCGTGATGCACCCGATGGACACCGGGCTGGTCGCGGGCGTGCCGTCGTTCCACATCGAGAGCCTGCAGCTCGAAGACAGCGGCGGGCAGGTGTGGTGGCGGCTGGCCTTGCACGAGCCGGTGTCGGAGAACCCCTTGATCACCTTCGAGTTGCCCCCCCAGTTGCCGCCCAGCCTGCGCCTGGTGGGCCGCGACAACAACGGCAACCGCATCGACGCGGCGCTGACGACATGAAGCGCCTGGTCTTGTCCCTGCTGCTGTCCGGCCTGCTGTCGGCGCAGGCCGACACCCTGGCGGTGCCGCCGCCGGTCTCGGCGCCCGACCTGGTCCGGCTCGACTACGACCTCAGGCCGCGCCAGATCGCGGCAGACACCTGGGTGATCGAGGGCGAGGTGGCCGATTTCAGCCGCGCCAACGGCTGCAATATCATCAACACCGCCTTCATCGCCACCAGTGCGGGCGTGCTGGTGATCAACACCGGGCCGTCGCGCCTGTACGGCGAGCAGCAGCGGCGCGCGATCGAGCGGGTGACGAAGGCGCCGGTGCTGCGCGTGTTGCAGCTGAACCTGCACCCCGACTACTTCTTCGGCAACCAGGCCTGGTCGGGCACGCCGACGCAGGCACTGACCGGCAGCATCGCCGGCATGAAGGCCGAAGGCGGTGCCTATGCCGACAACCTGTACCGCCTGTGCGGCGACTGGATGAAAGGCAGCGAGTCGACGCCCTCGCAGCAGGCCATCGACCCCGGGACACTGCCGCGCACCGAGCAGATCGGCAACCACCGGCTGGAACTCTGGCGCCTCAACGGCCACACCGGCGACGACCTGGTGCTGCTGGACCACACGACCGGTGTGCTGTTCACCGGCGGGCTCGTGTTCGCCGAGCGGGTGCCGACCACACCACACGCCGACTTCGCCGCCTGGCAGGCCAGCCTGGACGCGCTGGAGCAGAAGATCGCCAGCGGCGCGGCGCGCACCGTGGTGCCCAGCCACGGCCCGGTGCACGAGGGCGCGGCGGGCCTGCGGCAGACGCGCGACTGGCTGCAGTGGCTGACGTCGACCATGCAGACGGCCGCCGAGCGTGGCCTGGACCTGGGCGAGGTGTTGCGCACGCCGGTGCCCGAGCGATTCGCGCGCTGGGCCGCACAGCCTGCGGAGTTGCACCGCAGCCTCACGCAGTGGTACCCGCACTACGAACAGAAGGTCCTGGCCGCGCCGGCCAAGTGACACATTTTTGAACAGTGTCACAAAGGTGTCCTGTCGCAGGGGCAGGCCTTTGGCGCAGTCGGGGTCGGCAGGAGGCCTTTCGACGGCATTTGGTGCGCTGCAACGTCCGTGTAAACCCTAGGAGTTCCGCTGGCACAGAAGTTGCCAACTTCAGGTTGCGTGCACGTCGAAGACCGGAGGGTCGGAGCCACGAGAGCGGTCAGACGTCACCAACCACCGAAAGCCATCAACCTACGAACGAGCAGGAGACCCACAGTGAAACGCACCCTATTGAGCCTTCTGGTCATGGCCGCCACCGCACAGGTGAGCGCGCAGGTGACCGACGCCATGATCGCGAAAGACGCGGCCAGCCCCGAAAACGTGCTGACCTGGGGCATGGGCACCCAGGGCCAGCGCCATTCGGACCTCAACGACGTCAACGCCAAGACCATCTCCAAGCTGGTTCCGGTGTGGTCGATGTCCTTCGGCGGCGAGAAGCAGCGCGGCCAGGAATCGCAGCCGCTGGTGAACAACGGCAAGATGTTCGTCACCGCCTCCTACTCGCGCATCTTTGCGCTGGACTCCAAGACCGGCAAGAAGCTCTGGAAGTACGAGCACCGTCTGCCCGAAGGCATCATGCCCTGCTGCGACGTGATCAACCGCGGCGCCGCCCTGTACGACAACCTGGTCATCTTCGGCACGCTGGACGCCCAGCTCGTCGCCCTGGACCAGGAAACCGGCAAGGTGGTGTGGCGCGAGAAGATCGACGACTACTCTGCGGGCTACAGCTACAGCGCCGCTCCCCTGATCGCTGACGGCCTGCTGCTGACCGGCGTGTCCGGCGGTGAGTTCGGTGTGGTCGGCCGCGTCGAGGCGCGCGATCCCAAGACCGGCAAGCTGGTCTGGTCGCGCCCGACCGTCGAAGGCCACATGGGCTACAAGGACGGCAAGGAAAACGGCATCTCCGGCACCACCAACGCCTCCTGGCCGGGTGAGACCTGGAAGACCGGCGGCGCAGCCACCTGGCTGGGCGGCACCTACGATCCGAAGACCGGCCTGGCCTACTTCGGCACCGGCAACCCCGGCCCCTGGAACAGCCACGTGCGTCAGGGCGACAACCTGTACTCGGCCTCCACCGTCGCCATCGACGTGAAGACCGGCCAGATCAAGTGGCACTACCAGACCACGCCGAACGACGGCTGGGACTACGACGGTGTGAACGAGTTCGTCACCTTCGACATGAACGGCAAGCGCATGGGCGCCAAGGCGGACCGCAACGGCTTCTTCTATGTGATCGACGCCGAAAACGGCAAGCTGCAGAACGCCTTCCC
Source organism: Hydrogenophaga sedimenti (assembly GCF_051857515.1). Taxonomy (NCBI): domain Bacteria; kingdom Pseudomonadati; phylum Pseudomonadota; class Betaproteobacteria; order Burkholderiales; family Comamonadaceae; genus Hydrogenophaga; species Hydrogenophaga sedimenti. The sequence goes on along the minus strand of NZ_JBPZHA010000009.1, from coordinate 219,343 downwards.
GTTCGTCAAGAAGGTGACCTGGGCCACCGGCATCGACCTCAAGACCGGCCGTCCGAACTTCGACCCGGCCAACCGTCCTGGCGACCCGACGGCCGCTGGTGGCGACGGTGCCAAGGGCAAGTCCGTGTTCTCCGCACCGGGCTTCCTGGGCGGCAAGAACCAGATGCCGATGGCCTACAGCCCGAAGACCGGCCTGTTCTACGTGCCTTCCAACGAATGGGGCATGGAGATCTGGAACGAACCCATCACCTACAAGAAGGGCGCTGCCTACCTGGGTGCTGGCTTCACCATCAAGCCGCTGAACGAGGACTACATCGGCGCGATGCGCGCGATCGACCCGAAGACCGGCAAGGTGGCCTGGGAAGTCAAGAACAGCGCTCCTCTGTGGGGTGGTGTGCTGACGACCGGCGACCTGGTCTTCTGGGGCACGCCTGAGGGTTACCTGCAGGCCGCCGACGCCAAGACCGGCAAGATCGTCTGGAAGTTCCAGACCGGTTCCGGCATCGTGGCGCCTCCCATCACCTGGAAGGAAGGTGGCGAGCAGTACATCTCCGTCGTCTCCGGCTGGGGTGGTGCCGTTCCGCTGTGGGGTGGTGAAGTGGCCAAGCGCGTGAACATGCTCGAACAGGGCGGTTCCGTCTGGACCTTCAAGCTCGCGAAGTAACTCCCCCCTGCGCCGCGTTGCGGCTTCCCCCCGGAGGGGGACCACACCAGAGGCCCGGCCAAGCCGGTTCCTCGGTGTGTGCTGGACGGGATCTCTTCTGCGGTTGGTGTTGGAGAGGTCCCGTCCTTTTTCTTTTTTCAGACTCTTTTCCCTTGCTGAGCCATGCGTACTTTCCTGATCCTCTCCTCCAGCCTGCTGCTTGCCGCGGGTTCCGCCCACGCCCTGGACGAAGCCGCCGCCCTGGAACTGGCCAAGGCCAACGGCTGCCTGTCCTGTCATTCGGCCAAGGAAAAGATCGTGGGCCCGGCTTACGCGTCGGTCGCTGAAAAATACAAGGACGACAAGGATGGCGTGGCCAACCTGGTTCAGTCGATCCAGTACGGCAGCAAGGGCAAATGGGGCCGCATTCCGATGCCGCCGCACCCCAGCCTGAGCGCCGCAGACCTGAAGACCCTGGCCCAATGGGTACTGTCCACCAAGCCCTGAGCGGGCTGTTTGTTTCCCTGATCGTTGGCGCAGCGGCCGCCCAGCCGGCGCTGCCCGACGGCGAAAAATCGATCATCGCCGTCACCCGCGACGGGCTCCGCACACGCATCGGTGCCGTCACCTTCCGCCCCATGGCTGGTGCCAGGGCCGGCATCCGCGTGCAGATGGATCACGCGGTGATGAAGGACCATTTCCTGTCGATGCGGGAGTTCAAGTGCCTGCCCGCCGCCCAGGAGGTCAGCTGCTTCGTTCCCTATCCCTACGCCAGCCCGGGCACGGTTTCAACCGGTGACTGGTCCTGGCTCGAACACCACCTGCTGTTCTTCTACAAGCTGCCGACCGATTTCGGCGCCCGGCTCTGGAACGGCATCATCTTCAAGTTCGTGCAGACCGAGACGGGGCTGGTCGGCAGGCCGCAGGCGGTGGACCTCAACCGCATCGGCTCACCGCCGGACGACACCAGCGTGCCACCCTACGGGCCGATGGAGCGCGACGACTTCGCGCCTGGTGCTCGCTGGATCCAGGAACTGCGCATCGAGTAATGAAAACGGGGCGCGAAGCCCCGTGCTGCGGGAGATGGGGCCGTGACTCAGTGCTTGCCGCTGGTCCTGTCGTCGTCGCAGTCGTCCGACTTGCTGCCGGTCGTGGAGGGGGTCGTTGCCGTGCAGCGGCTGTCGTCCCCGTCGTCGTCTTTGCCATCGTCCTTGCCGTCGTCGCAGCCGGACTTCGTGGTGGACGCGCAGTTGTGGTCGTCCTTGTCGTCGTCCGAGCCGGAGCCGGACGACCCGCTGCCTTCGGAGTGGCCTTCAATCTTCACGCTGCTGGCGACCATCACGCCGTTGCTCACCGTGCCGTGGATTTCGACATGGGCGCCGACGGTCAGGGTGATCGGCGCAGCACTGGCGTCGACCGGAATGCCGTCGACACTGAAGCTGGTCGGGCTGGTGTAGCTGGTCACGCGGCCATCGAGTTCGCTGGGGTCGGTCCGGCTGTCGTCGGTGGCGCTGTCGTCGTCGAACTCGACGCGGCGGGCCTGGATGGTGCCGTTGACCATCTCGCCCTGGATCTCCACCCGGCTGCCCGTCGTGACACCCTGCGCCGTGGCGCTGGCTCCGCTGGCGTCGACCGGGATGCCGTCCACACTGAAGCTGGACGGTCCGCTGACGCTGGTGACCGTGCCCTTGTAGGACTTGTCGGTGGTCGTCGAGCTGCTGCCGCTGCCGCCACCGCAGGCGGTCAGCGTGGCGATGACGATCGAGGCGGCCAGCAGGCGAAGCTGTGGGAGGGCGAGGGCGTTGCGGGTTTGTCTCATGCCGGTTCCTTGGAGGTGTTGTGAACGTCCGGCAGGTTTGCTTCCGATGCTTACAGTCACATTAAGGCCAAAGTCGGTTCACCGAACATTACCGCTGTGACGTCTGGATACCCGGCGAGACCCCCGGCCCGTTAGCATGAGGCGCCTTTTCATAGCGGAGAACCACCATGATTTCCTTGACCCGACCTCTTCGCCATGGCGCAGCCCTGATCATTGCCACGGGGCTGTCGCTGGGGACGGCGCTGGCCTGGGACGACGTCACCGGCGGCACATCGACTTCCCTGCGCCAGCAGTCCTTTGCGCTGCAACTGGCCAAGGCCGATCTCAAACAGCAGGGCATCACCACACCGACACCGGCCCAGCTCGCGCTGGCGACCAGCTCCGTGCAAGCGATGCGCGACAAAGGCATGGGCTGGGGCGAGATCGCCCACAGCCTCGGACTGCGGCTGGGTGCGGTGGTGAGTGCCGCCAACCGAGCGGACCGCGCCGAGGAAGAAGCCCGGCTGCACACCACGAAACCCCGGGATGTGGCGATCAACACGGCCCGGGATCCTGCCGCGACCGGCACCCCCGGTCTGGCCAAGGGGCGACAGTCCGACAGCAGCGGTGGCCACACCTCCGGCGCCGGCAACGGTTCCGGCGGTCATGGCAACGCCGGAGGGCAGGGCGGCGGCAGCGCCGGTGGCAACCATGGCGGGGGAAATGCCGGCGGCAACGGCGGTGGCAAAGGTGGCGGAAATGCCGGAGGCAATGGCGGCGGTAACGGGGGCGGCAACGGCGGCGGGAATGGTGGTGGCAACGGGGGCGGTCACGGCAAGCGCTGAGGCCTGCGCGCGGTCGGGCCCGGCTACCGGGTCCACTCGGCGGTCAGCTTGCCGCCGGTGATGAAACCGGCCGGCACCTTTTCCTCGCGCTCGAACTTCACCAGCCCTTCGCCCCGGCAATACCACTCCCGGCTGGTCAGCGGCACTTCATTGAACCCGTTGACCGGATCGGTGTAGAGGTTCAGGCGAGCCAGGCCGAGCACCCGCAGACAGGGGCTGTGCACGCTGCCGTCGGCCAGTGTGATGCTGTCGTCCACGGCTTCGATGCGCCAGCTCATCGGCACCTTGTGCGAGTACTTCAGCTCGCGCGGATATTCGTTCTTGCGTTGCAGCAGGTAGGGCACGGTGGGCGTGGTCCACTCGGTGCCGACCTTGTAGGGTGCCCTGAGCACCCACAGTGGTTCGGCATCGGGCGTGGGATCTCGGTCGATGTCGGTGCGCGTGGCCACGCGGCGCACCCCCTGTTCGTCGGCCACCAGGTAGTAGCTCACACCGGCAGAGTGGTGGCGCACGGCGACCGTCTGCTCCTTGAGCGTGGCCGGCGCCATGACATCCATGGTCCACCGCTCGGGCTCGTGCGGCTCGTCCATCGCATAGCGCACGTCCAGCGTCTGCGAAGCCCCTTCGCGCAGCGGAAACCACTCGTTGCCCAGATCGCGGCCGGAGCAGCCCGACAGCAGCGCCAGGGCCAACACGGCAGGCGCGACAGGCCAGTCGCACCGTGGAACCGGCTTTGCCGGGCCACAGGGGCGGTCCCCCCGCGGCACGAGGGGGAGAGGACGCGAAGCGGCGCAGGGGGGGCTCATCATTTCTCGGGCAGCTGCGCGCGCGGCAGGTCGCTGAGCTTGAGTTGCAGCTTGTCGTCGCCCGCTGGTCGCAGCCAGGCCAGGCCACCCTCGCCGCGGCGCGGTTCGGTCTCGCCCATCTGGGTGTTGCCGTCGCGTGCCTTCTTGACGCCGTCGCCGAGGATGCGGTGCAGGTCCTTCTCGTAGGGCAGCTTGAACTGGCGCGGCATCTCCAGCGGCTGGTTGTCCTTCATCGGATTCACCCAGAGATAGATCGCGCCCGGATGGCCGCGCCCGGGGCTGGGCTCGTCGAACACCGCCGACAGCAGGATGAACTTGCGCGGCAGTTCGTCGTCGGCCGGCCAGCCGGACATGCCGCGCAGCGACTGGTAGGAGAACAGGTAGAAGCCGCTGACCACCAGCACCAGCGCGACCTTGAGGCTCCAGCGCCAGCGCGTGCCCAGACACAGCACCAGCAGCAGAAAGGCCAGCAGCGCGTACACGATCGCGAGCAGCAGCAATTGGGAGGGAACGGCGGGAATCATGGCAACGTGTTCTTGGTGTGGTTCATAGTCCGGTGCGTTGCACGATGGTCTTCGGGTTGGTGCTCAGGTCCAGCACGCGCCCGCTGTCGTCGATCGTGAACCGCACCAGGGTGCGCTCGTCGCCCTTGCGCGGGATCTGCTGGGTGCCGGTGTAGATGATCTCGGCCTGCGGGTTCACTTTCACGACCGCGACCGACACGTCGACCGGTTGCTGGTCTTTGCTGTCGTAGTAATGGGCGTTGACCACGTACTCACCCGGCACGATGCCGCGCAGGGTCACGATTTCCTGCCGGATCGGGCTGGTCAGTTCGCGGCCATTGACGATCACGCTGTTGTTCTTGGCGCCGCGGTCGTCGCGGTCCAGATGCAGCAGGCCGGCGTCGCGCTGGCGGAACCAGAGCGTCTTGCCGCCGGGCTCCAGCACCCAAGTGTCGATGTCGTTGGGGTTGTTGTCGGGCCAGGACACGGTGACCATGAACTCGGCCTTGGCCGGCACGTCACCCGCCTTGCGGGCCCGCGGGTTGAAGGCCAGGATCGCGATCACGAAACAGAAGACGAACGCGATCAACATGTTGAACAACATGTCGTAGAACGGATCGGCCTCGGTGTCACGGACCGGCCGGCCGATCGCCATCGCCTGCTCCGTCGGTGCCCGTGGTGGGCGTGTTCGTGTGCCTGAGCGAGAGCGCCAATGCGTCGGCCACCAGCGCGTCGGCGAAGCGGTCCAGCCGCATCAGTTGCAGGCCCAGCAGGATGTTGCCGGTCAGGCCGGTGACGGTGGTCAGCAGGGCGATGCCCAGGCCGCCAGTCAGGCTCTTGAGCAGCTGCGCGCTCTGGCTGGGGTCGAAGCTGTCCATCTGGCCCAGCTGCAGGGCGAGGATGGAAAAGCCGATCACCTTGCCCAGCAGGCCGAGCTTGAGCTGGATGCCGTTGAGCCACCAGGCCATCTCGTGCGGGCCGTGCGCCTGCTCGCCCAGCACCTGCAGCCAGGCCGAGCGGTCGGCGCCGGGCTGCCGCGTGCCTTGCAGGAATTCGCCGCTCCAGCTGCCGTCACCGATGTGCCCTCCATCGAGCCGCTGGCGCTCCAGACCCAGCACCCAGGCACGCTGGCCGGTCCAGAGCGAGCAGCCGATGAACAGCAGCACGATGGCCACGGTGAGGTGGGTCGGATCGGCCGCGACCAGGCGGTGCCATGCGCCCGCTTTCCACAGCAGCCACGAGGCAAACACCAGCAGGCCCATGAAGGCCAGCCAGAGCAGGAACAGTCCCTGGTCGGCACGCTCCAAATTCATCGACGGCCGGTTCGCACCCGGCACACGGCGCGCCAGCAGGGCACCGAACATGCGGTGGCTGGGAGCGCTGCCGGCGTTCATGGGTGCAAGACGCGCGATTCGGCGTCGCTGCGGAACACGATCGGGATGTTCCTGCGTCTGGGCGCGTCGCGCACCACCGCGACCACCTTTTCGTGGTGGGCCGACTTGCTGCACACCGGGTCGGTCTCGGCCGCGTCGCCGGTGATCAGGAAGGCCTGGCAGCGGCAGCCGCCGAAGTCCTTGTGGCGCTCGTCGCAGCTGCGGCAGGTCGGCTTCATCCAGGCGTCGCCGCGGTAGGTGTTGAAGGCGTTGCTGCGCTGCCAGATGTCGGCGATGGACACGTCTTTCACATTGGGCAGTTGCAGCCCCGGCAGGTCGCGCGCGTTGTGGCAGGGCATGGCCAGGCCGTCGGGGGCGATCGAGAGGAACACCGCGCCCCAGCCATTCATGCAGGCCTTGGGCCGCTCCTCGAAGTAGTCGGGCACGACGAACAGCACGCGGGTCTTGGGGCCGGTCTGGCCTTCCTGCTCGGCGCGGAAGGCGTTGACCTCGGCTTCGGCCACCTTCAGTTCGTCCGCCGTGGGCATGAGGTGGTCGCGGTTGACCCAGGCCCAGCCGTAGTACTGCGTGTTGGCCAGTTCGAGGTACTCGGCCTCCAGCGCGACCGCCATGTCGATGATCTTGCGCACATGCGGCAGGTTGTGCCGGTGCAGCACGCAGTTCATCACCATCGGCCAGTCGTGCTCCTTGATCAGCCGCGCCACGCGCTGCTTGAGCTCGAAGGTCTTGGTGTGGCTCAGGAAGTCGTTCAGTTCCCTGGTCGAGTCCTGGAACGAGAGCTGCACATGGTCCAGCCCGGCGTCCTTGAGGCGCTGCGCCCGCGCCGGCGTGAGGCCCACGCCGGAGGTGATGAGGTTGGTGTAGTAGCCCAGCAGGTGGGCTTCCTGCACCAGCTCTTCGAGGTCGTCGCGCAGCAGCGGCTCGCCACCGGAGAAGCCCAGCTGGGCCGCGCCGAGCTTGCGCGCCTGCGCCATCACGTCGACCCACTGCGCGGTGCTCAGCTCCTCGGTGACCTTCGCGTGCTGCGTCGGGTTGTAGCAGAAGACGCAGTGCAGCGGACACTTGTAGGTCAGCTCCGCCAGCAGCCACAGGGGCGGACCGGCGGGGATGGGGGCGGCACTCAGCAACTCACTCGATCCAGCCACGGCGTTGACCTTCCTCCAGCAGCGATTTCACTTCCGGGCCGATGCCCTGTGCGTTGAACGTGGCTTCGAGCTCGCCCACGATGGCATCGACCGAACGCTCGCCATCGCAGCGCTTGAGGATCTCCGCCGCGCTCGGGTTGAGCTGCACCATGCCTTCGGGATAGAGCAGCACCCAGCGGTCCTGTGCCGGTTCGAACTGCAGGCGGAACTTGCGCGAGAGCTTGGGCTGGTCGGGCAGGGTGGTCGAGGTCATTGGCAGGCTTTTTCAATCGCGTCGAGCATGGTCCACAGAATATCCAGCTTGAACTGCAGGATGTCCAGTGCACGGTGCTGCTGCTCGCGGGTCCTGAAATGGTCCAGCGTCACGCGCAGGCCGTGCTCCACGTCGCGGCTGGCCAGCGGGATGCGGCTGCGGAAGTAGGTCAGGCCGTTGGCCTCGATCCAGGGGTAGTGCGTGGGCCAGGTCGCCAGGCGGTCCTTGTGGATCTGCGGGGCGAACATCTCGGTCAGCGAAGAGCACACGGCTTCCTGCCAGGGCGCCGTGGCCGCGAAGTGCACATAGGCGTCGCAGGCAAAGCGCACGGCCGGCACCACATGCTGCAGCGACCACAGCTCCTCGCGCGACATGCCCACCGCTTCGCCCAGGCGCGTCCAGGCCTCGATGCCGCCGGCGGCCGAGCCCTGGTGATCGCCGTGGCCGTCGTGGTCGAGGATGCGCTCGACCCACAGGCGGCGGTGTTCGCGGTCTGGCATGTTGGCCAGGATGGCCGCGTCCTTGCGCGGGATGCAGATCTGGTAGTAGAAGCGGTTGGCCACCCAGCAGCGGATCTCGTCGGGTGTGCATCCACCGGAATTCATGCGCACGTTGAACGGGTGGTGGATGTGGTAACTGCGGCCCTTGTCGCGCAGCTGGGCTTCGAACTCTTCGGGACCCCAGGCCGGCAGGCCGGTGTGGGGGCGGGGGTGGCGGGCGATCTCCATGGCGGGTCAGAAGGTGATGTCCATGCCGTCGTGGGCGACCTCGATGCCGTGCTGCGTCAGCAGGGCACGCTCGGGCGAGTCTTCCACCAGCATGGGGTTGGTGTTGTTGATGTGGATGAGGATCTTGCGCACGCCGGCGGGCAGGCGGTCGAGCTGTTCGACCATGCCGCCGGGGCCGCTCTGCGGCAGGTGGCCCATGTCGAGCGCGGCCTTGGCCGAGAGGCCCAGGCGCTGCATCTCGTCGTGGGTCCAGAAAGTGCCGTCGACCAGCACGACGGCACAGCCGCCCATGAGTTCGATCAGCGCGGGCGTGACTTCGGCCAGGCCGGGCGCGTAGAAGGCCTTGGCGCCGTTGGCCGGGTTGGTGACCAGCAGGCCGATGTTGTCGCCGGGGCGCGGGTTGCCGCGGAACGGCGAGTACGGCGGCGGCTTGGACGACAGCGAGACGGTCTGCAGCTGCAGGCCGGGCAGGGCGGGGATCGCGACCGCGCTGCCGTCGATCGGCAGTTCCTGCTTCGCGGTGCTGCAGTAGTGCGAAAGGATGCCCGTGATCGGGAAGCCGCTGCCGATGTCGGAGAAGACCTCGGGCGTGGCCAGCAGCGGCAGCGGCGTCTTGCGCTCGCGCAGCATCAGCAGGCCGGTCACGTGGTCGATCTGTGCGTCCATCAGCAGCACGGCGGCGATGCCGCTGTCGCGGATGGCGCGCGCGGGTTGCAGTTCCGGCGTCTCGCGGATCTGCTGCAGGATGTCGGGGGATGCGTTGACCAGCAGCCAGTCCTGGCGGTTGTCGCTGATGGCGATCGATGACTGGGTGCGGGCCCGCGCGGTCAGGGTGCCGCGGCGCAGGCCGTCGCAATTGGGGCAGTTGCAGTTCCACTGGGGAAAGCCGCCGCCGGCCGAGGAGCCGAGAACGCGAATGCGCATAGACTGGATTGGCACGCCGCGGGGGTACCGCCCGTGCAGGGGTCAGTGGAAAAGAAAAAGGCGCACGTGTGAAACACCCGTGCGCCTGAGTTCGCTATCGCTGGTGGTCAGCGGTTGGCGATGTACATCGTGATTTCGAAACCGAAGCGCAGGTCGGTGAAGGCGGGCGTGGTCCACTGCATGTTGTGTCTCCAAGATTGAGGTTGGCATGAATCATGACTGCTGACTTGCCTGCACCGTTGCAGTCCAAGCCGCACCCGATGAAAAGCAATATCGATGCCACCAAGTCCGGTCACTGGCGGCGCCAGCGCGACCTGGCGGTCGGTGCGCCGCACCACATGGCCTGGCACCTCGGGGGAAACCCTGAGGGGCCAGCCTGGCTGTTGCTGCACGGCGGGCCAGGCAGCGGTGCCAACCCGGGTCTGATGGCGCCGCTGGATCTGACGCGCCAATGGGCCATCGCGCCCGACCAGCGTGGCAGTGGCGCGAGCCGGCCGCGCGGCGCCACCCGCCGCAACCACACGGCGGCGCTGGTGGCCGACCTCGAGCGTCTGCGCATGCATCTGGGACTGGCGCGCTGGTCGGTGCTGGCCGGGTCGTGGGGCACGGTGCTCGCACTGGCCTATGCGCAGGCGCACCCGCAGCGGGTCGAGCGCCTGGTGTTGCGTGGCGCGTTCGCGGTGTCGCGGCGCGAGGTCGGAGGGCTGCTGCAGGCGCGCAGATTCGGGAAAACACCTAAGGTGCCAGAGTGGCTCTGGCCCTGTTCGCGCAGCCGTTCGCTGCCGGCCTTGCTGGTCCGTCTGCGCCAGGTGCTCCAAAGCGTGACACCCGGTGTTGCAGCGCTGGGCGTGGCGCGGCGCTGGGGACAGCTGGAGGCCCGTGCCGCGGCCCGCGGCATGTGGCGCGCCCTGCTGCACGCGCCGCGGCCGGCGCCCGCGCTGCGGGTCGCCTGGGCCACGCAGCGGCGGCGCGAACGCCGGGCCTGGGCAGACTTCCAGCGCCGGGGCTCGCGCGCCGACCGCAGCGACCGGGCGCTGTGCGCCAAGTTCCGCATCCAGGCGCACTACCTGCTGCACCGCGGCTTCGTGCGGCCCGGCCAGCTGGACCGTGCGGTGATGTCGCTGGCACAGACGGGAGTGCGGGTGGACTGGGTGCATGGCCGGTACGACATGGTCTGCCCGCCGCAGAACAGCCGGCGCTGGAGTGCCATCGGCCAGCGCATCGATGCCCCGCGGGTGTCGCTGACGCTGACCACGGCCGGTCACCTCGGTCACGAACCCGCCACGCTGGTGGCGCTGCGCGCGCGGGTGAGGCGCGCATGAGGCGCGGGTTCCGGTTGTCGTGGAGTCGGGCGGCCCTGTGGCTGACCGCCCTGCTGTGGTGGCCGTCGCTGCAGGCGGCGCAGGAATGCCGGACGCTGGAGCCCGTGCCCTGGCGCGCCGTGGTGCCGGGGGTCTGGGTCTGGCTGCCGCCGGAGCATGGCGATGTGACGCCGGCCAACGGCGGTCACGTCATGCCGGTGAGCGTGCTGATCGCCGGCCGTGCCGCGATGGTGATCGATCCGGGACCGAGCCAGGCGCACGGTCTGCGCCTGCGCCGCTCGCTGGCCTGCCGCTTCGGTGCCCGCGTGCGCTGGATCGTCAACACCCACGCGCACTCGGAGAACACGCTGGCCAATTCGGCCTTCGCCGAGGACATCGCCGCGCACCGGGTCGAGGTGCTGGCCAGCGGGCCGACGCGCGAAGGCATGTCGCTGCGCTGTCCGGACTGTCTCGTGAGCCTGGTCCACCGCGCCGGAGAGCGGGCCATGGCCGGGACTCAGATCGTGTTGCCCACGCGCACGCTGTCCGAAGGCGAGCTGTTGCGGGTGGGGCGCCTGCGGCTGCGGGTGATGCGTGTGGAACACGGCCACACCGAGGGCGATCTGGTGCTGTGGGAGTCGCGGACCAGGGTGCTGTGGGCCGGCGGGCTGGCGTACCAGGACCGTGTGCCCGAGCTGGCGCAGGGGCAGTTGCAGGGCTGGCTGCCCGCGCTGGACCGTCTGCAGGCGCTGGCGCCGCGCCATCTGATTTCCACCGTCTGGTCGAGTTCACCCGGGGACGGTGAACCGCCGCCGGCCCTGCCCGCGACACGCGCCTATCTGCAGGCGCTGCGCGAGGCCACGCTGCGGGCGATGGACGAGGGCGTGCAGCCGCAGGACACCGGGCGTGTGGCGCTGCCGGCCTTCAGCGACTGGGCCGGCTACGGGGCGCGCCACGGTTTCAACGTGCTGCGCGCCTGGCGCGAACTGGAGCCGGAGTGGATGGACCGGCTGCCCTCAACCCAGGACGTCGGGCGGTAGCAGGTTCTTCTTGCGGTAGATCGTGTTGCGCGAGACGCCCAGCGCCTTGGCCGCCGCCGACACATTGCCCTTGTGCTGGCGCAGCATCTGCGCCATCGCGCTCAGGGCCACGTCCTGCAGCTTCTGTCCGTCCACCGCCGGTTCGGGCATCGGCGGCGTGCTGGGAAACTCGGGCAGCGACGAGGGCTCGCTGACCTGGATCGGAGTGCTCAGCCGCTGGGCGATCGGGTGCGGCAGGCCGTGCTCGAGTTCTTCGAGGAAGTCGTCGGGCAGATGGACCATGTCGATCAGGCCGTCGTTGCCCACCATGACCACCGCCGTGCGCAGCAGGTTGTGCAACTGGCGGAAGTTGCCAGGCCAGTGGTAGCGCTTGAAGATGTCCATCACCGGCGGCGCAATGCCGATGTGCTGGCCGGTCTCGGCCAGCGACTTGACGATCTTCTGCACCACCAGGTCGAAGTCGGTGCGCTCGCGCAGCGCCGGCAGGCGCACCACCAGACCGTTGAGGCGGTAGTAGAGGTCTTCGCGGAAGTCGCCGCGCGCGATCATGTCCTTGAGGTTCTTGTGGGTCGCGCTGACGATGGCGACGTCGACATCGACCTCCTTGCCGGCGCCCAGCGGGCTGACCTTGCGTTCCTGCAGCACGCGCAGCAGGCGCGCCTGCAGGTGCTTGGGCATGTCGCCGATTTCGTCGAGGAACAGCGTGCCGCCGTTGGCCTGCAGGATCTTGCCGATCGAGCCCTTCTTGCGGGCGCCGGTGAAGGCACCTTCTTCGTAGCCGAACAGCTCGGACTCGATCAGGTTGTCGGGGATGGAGGCGCAGTTGACCGAGACGAAGGGCTGGCCCGAGCGGTTGGAGTCGCCGTGGATGGCCTGCGCCAGCAGGTCCTTGCCGGTGCCGGTCTCGCCCAGGATCATCACCGGGATGTCCTTGCCCGAGACCATGCGCAGCTTGTGGATCACGGCCGACACCTGCGGGTCCCCGGTGTCCAGGTACTGCAGCGTCGACAGGTGCGATTTGCGCGGCACCGGCCGGACCGCCGGGGCCGGGGTCGGCGCGGCGGCGGCCTGTTCTTCGGCCTGCTGCGGCGTGACCGGCGCGGAGCGATCGGCCGACCAGGGGTTGGCCGCCTTGACCTTGACCCGGCACCAGACCGCCACGCCGTTGTGCAGCACCAGTTGCTTGGGGGTGGGCAGGGTGCCGCTGAACAGGTCGATCAGCGACGAGATCGGGATGCCGAACAGCGACGAGAACGTGTGGGCCTTGAGCGCGGCGAACGGCAGGCCGATCTGGAACTGCGCGCTGCGGTTGGCGGAGATGAAGCGACCTTCGGGCGAGAACACCGCGATGCCCTCGACCAGCGTCCCGAGAAATTCCGAGCGGGTGTGGAAGTGCACCCGGATCGCCTTCGGGAAGATGTCGGCGAACATGTGGTTCTCGATCATCTGCGCCGACATGCGCACCAGCGCCAGCGTGTGCTGGTGGAAGCTGCGCTGGTCACCGGTCACGTCCAGCGCGCCGATCACCTGGCCATAGGGGTCGAAGATCGGCGAGCAGGAGCAGGTGAGGAACTTGTTGGCGTTGAGGTAGTGCTGGTTGCCGTGGACCGTCAGCGCTTCCTCTTCGGTCAGCGCGGTGCCGATCGCGTTGGTGCCCTTGGTGCTTTCGGACCAGTCCATGCCGGGCATCAGGGCCACGCGCGAGGCTTTTTCCAGGAAGTCCGAGTCGCCCAGGGAGTGCAGCACCATGCCCTTGGCCGAGGTCAGCAGCACCATGCTGTGGGTGTTGGCGATCTGGTCGTAGAGCGTTTCCATGACCGGCGCCGCGTGCTGGAACAGGAACCGGTTCTCGTCCAGTGCATTGGTCAGGTCGCCGCGCAGCGGGCTGGAAAAATCCGGTTCCGACTGTTCGGTGATGCCATAGGCGCGCGAACGCTGGTGCGACTGACCGATGGCGTCGCGACCGACCGGGTTTCCGACCGAAGGGGGCATGTCGACACGCTCCCCGCCGGAGGGCGTGTACGTGGCGGCACTCATGTTGTCTCCTGAGTCTGAAGGGAAACCCCCCCAGTAATCCATTGTCCACATCGGCTCTTGCGGGCCGGACTGAATGGGCTGATTGTCGTTGTCGTCTTGGGTCATGTGATTTTCTTCATATCTGTGCCACGAATCAACAGCGGGAATCCCCGAATGAAACAGGTCGTGGCAGATGCCTCCTTTCGGTACAAAGCAATTCCCCGGCCATCACCATCCGGTGGGCTTGTGGGGTGCGGGTGTCACATCCGACCCCTCTGGCACAGACGGGTGATTCAATTTGGAACACTTTTCCGGTGTCACCTGACCGGGGTCTGCGGCCAGACTTGGCTCCTGCGGTGGGTGCGGTCGTGGCCTGCTTATTGCTTTTCAGGGTCTCAGTGACCTTTTTTGATTCCGGAGACAACCCCATGAAGTCGATTTTTTCTTCCCTTTTCCAGCGTCGTGCAGCCCAGGCCCTGGTGCTGTCCGCCGCCGCCCTGGGCGCCGTTTCGGTGATGGCCCACGGTGACGTGACGCCCCAGGCGGTCGACACCCACACCCTGCCCCAGCTGGGCGAGAAGTGGCTCGAAGCCAACCCCTACAACGAACAGAGCCCGGCGCGCGCCGAAGCGCTGCGCATCGGCACCTCGGCGTTCAACCAGAACTGCGCGCGCTGCCATGGCCTGGAGGCCATCTCCGGCGGCATCGCGCCCGACCTGCGCAAGATCGACAGCGAATGCCTGGGTCTGGCCGATGCCGGCAAGAAGGCCGCCTGCTTCAAGGAAATGGACGACTACTTCCTCTCGACCGTGCGCCGTGGCCGCACCCGCGACGGCCGTGTCTACATGCCGCCGTTCGAGGCGACACTCTCGCAGGAAGCGATCTGGACGATCCGCACCTACATCGAGACCCGCCGCGTTCCCTGAACCCGGGATTCGGCCGGGCCGCAGCACCAGAACACACAGAGACAGAGACAAGACCCATGACCGATACCTCCAAGAAAGCACAACGCCAGGGGCTGCGCCGCCGCGAAGCCCTGGCCTTGCTGCCGCTGCTGGCCGCCCCCTGGCCGGCGCTGGCGCAGACCGACCTGACCGATCTGGAGCGCGTGCGCGCCACCGGCACGCTCAAGGTCGCCGTCTACAAGGACAACGCGCCGTTCTCCAGCGGCCCGGTCGCCGACATGAAGGGGCTGGACGTCTCGCTGGCCGAGGCGCTGGCCCGCAAGATGAATCTCAAGCTTTCGCTGCTGCCGTTCGACGCGGGCGAGAACATGGGAGACGACCTGCGCAACATGGTCTGGCGCGGCCACTACCTGGGTTACGGCCCGGCGGACGTGATGCTGCAGGTGCCGGCCGACCGGTACCTGGCCAACGCCAACCCGCAGGTCGCGATCATCTCGCCCTACATGCGCCAGTCCAACGTGCTGCTGCACGACACGCGGCGGCTGGCCGATGCGGCCTCGCCCGAAGACCTCAAGGGCCAGGCCCTGGCGGCCGAGAAGGGCTCCGGTGCCGCCAGCGTCCTGATGGGTTACGGCGGCGGTCTGCTGCGCAACCAGGTTGCGATCTTCAACTCCGGTGTCGAAGCGGCGCAGGCGGTGCTCGATGGCAAGGCCGTGGGCGCTTTCGTTTCGCGCGCGCAGGCCGAGTCGGTGCTGTCGCGCCAGCCGGCGGCCGCGGCCCAGTTCCGCATCAGCAAGATCACCTTCAACAACGGCATCGTCGACAACGGCTGGCCGGTGGGACTGGCGATCAAGTCGTCCAACAAGAACCTGGGCGAAGCGCTGGACACCGCGATGAAGGCGATCCGCGAGAGCGGCGAGATGCTGGCGATCTTCAAGCAGCATGGACTGACGCTGACCGCGCCTTGATCCCTCCGCGCCGCGCTGCGCGCGTCACCCCCCAGGGGGCGATGCCTGCAGCCCGGTGGAGCCGGTTCCGCGGCATCCTGGACCCCAAAAGCCTGATCGAAGCGATCAGGCTTTTTTTCTGGTGAGCTTGCGGTAGACGGTTGCTCGGCTGATGCCCAGGGCGCGGGCGGCTTCCATGACGTTGCCGCGGGCGTCTTCGACGGCGCGGCGGATCAGGGCGGCCTCGACGTCCTTGAGCGGCATGCTGTGGCTGGCCGGGCGGGCGGCGCCGGTGACGCGGCCCGGACCCTGGGCCAGCAGTTGCAGGCGCAGGCCGGACCAGAGCGGTACCTCGAAGGCCTGGCGCTGCGAGCGCGCGGCGTCAAACAGGCTGTCGGTCGGCACCGCAAACACTTCGCTGCAATGCATCGCTCCCTGCTGCGGCATCAGGCCCAGCATGTCGGTGGCGGCCCGGTTGGCGCCGGTGATCCGGCCTTCGTCGTCGACGCAGACCAGTCCGTCGTTGTCGTCGCCCAGCACCCGGCCCGGCCAGTTCAGGCGCAGCAGCAGGCGGTGCGGGCGCGAGGTGGTCAGCGCGTTTTCAATGCTGCGAGCCGACTGCGTCACCAGGTGCTTGAGCGCCGGCTGCTCGGCCACGTCGATGCCGGTCAGGTCGAGCATCCCGACACAGTGGCCATCCGGCCCCCAGATGGGGGCGCCGGCGCAGCTGAACACGCCGGTGTCGTTGAAGAAGTGTTCGCCCCGGTGCAGCCAGACCGGCTCCTGGTCGGTCAGCGTCGTGCCGATGGCGGTGGTGCCGACGGCCGACTCCGACAGGTCGACGCCGACCCGGGCGATCGCGGCCGACCGGGGATTGCTGCGGTCGACCGGTCCGTCGACATCGATCACCGTGCCGCGGGCGTCGGTCAGGATGGCGAAGTAGCGGGTGTGCACCATGGCGCGCGACAGCGAGCGGATCACTGGCGTCGCGGCCTGGATCAATGGCTTGGTGGCTTCCAGCGCCAGCCGCATGTCGCTGGTGTTCACCGGCTCGAACACCACCCGCTGCTGCGGCTGGTGTCCCATCGCCAGGCAGCGCCGCCAGGAGCGTTCGATCGAGGGCGCCAGCCAGGGCGTCGGTCCGTTCTCCCGGGCGTCCAGCACGGCATGCCGGGCGCGCTCGATGAGGGCCAGTCGCTGGTCGGGGGGCGTGGGAGTCTGTGCGTTAGGGGTCACGTCGGCCTCTGCGATCGGGGACAGTAGTGTTGCAGATTGCGACAGGGGTGAACACTTTGTCGACCCCTGCGCCTGCGCAGCACCTGTTCCGCAAATCACGTGCCACGCGTTCCCGTGAAACAGACCGGCGCATCGGGCTGGTCGTCCCGGGGCTGGATGCGGTCCTTGGCCGGACCGACCTGGGTATCGCGGGGCAGGGCGACGCCGTTCTTCACCGCCAGCACCTCGGCCATGATGCTGACCGCGATCTCCGAAGGCATCTTGCTGCCGATGTAGATGCCGATCGGCCCGCGCATCGTGGCCAGGCTCTCGTCGGTCTGGTCGAAGTGTTCGATCATGCGGGCGCGGCGCGCCTCGTTGTTGCGGCGCGAACCGATGGCGCCGACATAGAAGGCTTCGGTGTCCAGGGCTTCGAGCAGGGCGAGGTCGTCGAGCTTGGGATCGTGGGTCAGGGCAATCACACAGGTGCGCCGGTCGACCGCGAATTCGCGCACCACGTCGTCGGGCATGCCGGTGACCAGCTGCGCGGCCGGCACGTTCCAGCCGCCGCGGTATTCCTCGCGCGGGTCGCAGACGGTGACCGAGAAGCCGCAGAAGACCGCCATGGTCGACAGGTACTCGGCCAGCTGGCCGGCGCCGATCAGCAGCATGCGGTACTCGGGGCCGAAGGTGTTGCGCAGGATCTGGCCGTCGTCGCTCAGGGCTTCGGGCCGCTCGCAGGGCGCCACCGTCACCTGGCCGCTCGCCAGGTCGGTGCAGCGCAGCATCAGGCGACCTTCGCCCAGTGCCTGCACCAGCGCGGCCAGCACCGCCGGATCGGGGTTGAATTCGAGCATCAGCTCCAGCGTGCCGCCGCAGGGCAGGCCGAAGCGGTGGGCTTCGTCGGCGCTGACCCCGTACTTCACGCGCTCGGGCGGACCATCGGGAATGTCGTGCGTCGCCGTCGCGGCTTGCGCATCGGCGTGCCGGCGGTAGCGGTAGATCAGGTCGTCCTCGATGCAGCCGCCCGAGACCGAGCCGACGACCGCGCCGGTTTCGCACAGGGCCATGATCGAGCCGACCGGCCGGGGCGACGAGCCCCAGGTGCGGATCACCGTGGCCAGCAGCGCGCGGCGCCCTTGCCGCCGCCATTGCAGCAGCTGGCGCAGGACGGTGATGTCGAGGTTTTCCATGAAAGGTCTCCGGGGCGAGGCGGTCGTCGTCGGGGGGGGAGGCTCAACGATTGAACCACCACAGCGCCAGCAGCACGGCCGCGCCCGCGACCCAGACCCAGGTCGGAATGCCACCGCTCCGGGCCGCCGCAGCAGGCGCCGCCGGGGGAGCTCCAGCGTCGGCGGCAGGGGCCTCGGCCGCCGCCTGCGCCGCGTCGCGCGCCGCATAGGCCTCGGGATGGGCCTTCTGCATCGCCTCGTCGAAGCGCTTGAAGAAGTCCTCGGCCATCGACTTCGCGGTGCCGTCGATCAGTCGCTGGCCCAACTGGGCGACCTTGCCGCCGACGGTGGCGTGCACCTTGTAGTCCAGTTCGCAGCCCGTGCCGGCGGGCGTGAGCCTGACTTCGGCCGTGCCCTTGCCGAAGCCGGCCACGCCGCCCTGGCCCTCGAAGTTGATCTTGTAGGACTCGGGCGGGACGATGTCGGAGAGCAGGATCTTGCCGGCGAACTTGGCCGCGACCGGGCCGATCTTGAGCGCCATGCCGACCGCGTACTGGTGGTCGCCGCTGGCCTCGACCTTGTCGCAGCCAGGGATGCAGGCCTTGAGCACCTCGGGGTCGTTCAGCGCATCCCAGGCCTGTCGCTGGGAGATGGCGAGAGAGCGGTTGCCTTGCATGTCCATGGGATGGTTCCTCTTTGTTGTGGGTATGGGATGAAGGGGTCAGCGGCGCAGCACGGCCGCGATGCTGGCGGCCAGGTCTTCGAGCTTGCTGAGGTTGTGCACGGCCAGCATCCCGTGCGCGTGGGTGTGCAGCGCGGCGGCGCCGCGGGCGAGCGGGGCGTAGCCGTCGAAACGCAGCAGCGGGTTGAGCCAGAGCAGGCGGCCGCAGCGGCGGCGCATCCAGGCCAGCGCGTCGGACAGCACCTCGGGTTCCCCGGTGTCCAGGCCGTCGCTGACGACCAGCACCAGGGTGCGGCGCCCGACCAGGCGCCGGGCGTGATCGTGCCGCAGGGTTTGCAGCGCCGCGCCGAGCTGTGTGCCGCCGGCGAAGTCGGCGATGGCCTCGTTGGCGTGCGCCAGCATCTCGTCGGTGTCGGCCAGCTTGAACGCGGGCGTGAGGTCGGTGAGGTGCGTGCCGAAGGCGAACACGTCGCGCCGCCGGTGGTGCCGCGTCGCCGCGTGCAGGAAGGCCAGCAGCAACCGGGTGTAGCGCTCCATCGAGCCCGACACGTCGACCAGCACCATCAGCGGCAGCGGCTGCTCTCGGCGCGCCAGCCGGGGCAGCTCCATCAGCTCGCCGCCGTGCCGCACCGCGCGGTGCATGGCGCGTTGCCAGTGTGGCCGCGCGCCTTTCTCGCCGGGCTGTGTGCGGCGTGCGTCGTAGGTCGGCAGCGGCAGCCGGATGTCGCGCGCCAGCCGCTCCACCAGCCGGTACTCCTTGCCCGAGAGGGCGTTGAAGTCGGCGTGGCGCAGGCGCTGGATGTCGCTGGCCGTCATGGCCGCGTCGAACTCGACCTTCTGGTCTTCTTCCTTGGGCTTGGCTTGGTGGCCGTAGGCTTTCTGCGGCGATAGGGCTTCGCGCACGCGCGGACGGCGTTTGCTCGGCTCGGCCTTGCCCTCGGCGGAGGGCAGCAGTTGTGACAGCAATTTTTGAGCGATTTCTGGGTTGCGGAAGTAGGTGTCGAACAGTTCGCGGAACACCATGCGGTCCTGCTCGCGCGCGACCAGCACCGCCTCCATCGCGGCGCTCACGTCTTCCTTGCGCTCCAGGCCGACCGCCAGTGCGGCCGAGGCCGCGAGCGCGATGCGCGAGCTGTCGACCCGCACGCCGGCGCGGCGCAGGGCCCGCCCGAAGCCGGCGATGTTGTCGGCCAGCTTGCCGCTCCGTGCGTCACCGAGTTGCATGGCGAATCCGCGGGGCCATCAGGCGGGGGTGTCCGCGGGCCTGAGCAGTTCGGCGGCCATGTCGCGGGTGAGGGCTGCGACGTCTTCGCGCTGCTTGAACAGGATGCCGGCGGTGTCGGCCAGCACCTCGGGGTCGACCGCCAGCGTGTCCAGCGCGACCAGGGCCTTGGCCCATTCGACGCTTTCGGCGATGCCCGGCGAGCGCTGGAAGGCGTTGGCGAACGGCTGGCTGCGCAGCCGGCCAACGACCTCGGCAACCTGCGCCGAGAGTTCGGCCGAGGCCTGCGGCACCTGAGCGCGCACGATCTCCAGTTCGCGCTCGCGCTCGGGGTAGTCGAGCCAGTGGTAGAGGCAGCGGCGCTTGACCGCGTCGTTGAGTTCGCGGGTGCGGTTGCTGGTGAGGATGGTGACCGGCGCGAACGCTGCGCGCACCGTGCCCAGCTCGGGAATGCTGACCTGGTATTCGCCCAGGTATTCGAGCAGGAAGGCCTCGAAGGGTTCGTCGGCGCGGTCGACCTCGTCGATCAGCAGCATCGCGCCGGGAGCCGGTGTCTGCAGCGCTGCCAGCAGCGGACGCTTGATCAGGTAGCGCTCCTGGTAGACCTCGCGTTCGATCTGGGCGACGTCCTCGGCCGGTGCGTGTTCCAGCCGGCTCTGGGCTGCGCGCATGTGCAGCAGCTGGGCCGCGTAGTTCCATTCGTAGAGTGCTTCGCGCTGCTCCAGCCCGTCGTAACACTGCAGGCGCAGCAGCTCACGCTGCAGCGCCACCGCCAGCGCCTTGGCCAGCTCGGTCTTGCCCACGCCAGGTTCGCCTTCGAGCAGCAGCGGGCGCTGCAGCTTCAACGCGAGGAACACGGCGGTGGCCAGGCGCCGGTCCGCGTAGTACCCGGCACCCTGCAGGGCCTGCGTCAGCGCGTCGATGGAAGGGAAGGCGGTCATGGAAGGAGGAAGGTGTGGCGGAAAAAGGGCCCCGGGTCGTTCAACACGGGGCCCTGGCGGTGACAGCCGGAAATCAGGACAGCTGGGCGACGGCGCGCTGGGTCAGCACGTTGATCAGGTTGGCGCGGTAGGCGGCGCTGGCGTGGATGTCGGCGCCGCAGTCGTCGGCACTGACCTTCACGCCGGCGGCGGACTGGGCGGTGAAGCTGGCGTTGAGCGCGGCCTCCAGGCCGGCATGGCGGAACACGCCGTTGCCCGCACCGGTCACGGCCACCCGCACGCCGCTGTCGGTCTGCGCCACGAACACGCCGATCAGCGCGAAGCGCGAGGCCGGCTGGTTGAACTTCACGTAGGCCGCCTTCTTCGGCACCGGGTAGCTGATCGCGGTGATCAGCTCATCCTCTTCGAGGGCCGTGGTGAACATGCCCTGGAAGAAGTCGTCGGCTGCAATCTTGCGTTTCGTGGTGTGCACTGTGGCACCGAGGCCGAGCACGGCGCTGGGGTAGCAGGCCGAGGGGTCGTTGTTGGCGACCGATCCGCCCATGGTGCCCATGGCGCGCACCTGCTTGTCACCGATGTGGCCGGCCAGGTGGGTGAGGGCGGGAATGGTCGCGGCGACGTCGGCGCTGGTGGCCACATCGACGTGGCGCGTCATGGCGCCGATCACGAGCGCGTTGCCTTCCTTGCGGATGCCGGCGAGCTCCTTGACGCCGCCCAGGTCGACCAGGTTGCCCGGGTCGGACAGGCGCAGCTTCATCGAGGCCAGCAGGGTCTGGCCGCCGGCCAGGGGCTTGGCGCCGCCGGCGGCCGCCTTGGTGGCGTCGGCCAGGGTCGCGGGTTTGTCGAGGGTGAATGTGTACATGAGGTCCTCCTGCGGTCGGGCCTTGGCAGACTGGATGGCTTCCCAGACACGGCCGGGCGAAGCGGGCATGTCGAATTCCTTGACGCCCAGCGGATGCAGGGCGTCGAGCACGGCGTTGATCACTGCTGGTGGTGAGCCGATCGCGCCGGCCTCGCCGCAACCTTTGGTGCCCAGCGGGTTGTGGGTGCAGGGGGTGCAGATGGTGCCGATCTTGAACTCGGGGAAGTCGTCGGCGCGCGGCATGGCGTAGTCCATGAACGAGCCGGTGAGCAGCTGGCCGGTCTCCTTGTCGTAGACGCAGTTTTCGAGGATCGCCTGGCCGATGCCCTGCACGATGCCGCCGTGCACCTGGCCCTCGACGATCATCGGATTGATGATGGTGCCGAAGTCGTCGACCGCGGTGAACTTGTCGACGCGGGTCTTGCCGGTCGCCGGGTCGATCTCGACCTCGCAGATGTAGGTGCCGGCCGGGAAAGTGAAGTTGGTCGGGTCGTAGAACGCGGTTTCGTTCAGGCCCGGCTCCAGCTTGTCCAGCGGGTAGTTGTGCGGCACGTAGGCGGTCAGCGCGACCTGGCCGAAAGTGACCTTCTTGTCGGTGCCCTTGACGGTGAACTCGCCGTTGGCGAACTCGACGTCGGCGTCGCTGGCTTCCATCAGGTGGGCCGCGATCTTCTTGGCCTTGGTCTCGATCTTGTCCAGCGCCTTCATGATGGCCGCGCCGCCGACCGAGATCGAGCGCGAGCCGTAGGTGCCCATGCCGAAGGGCACGCGGCCGGTGTCGCCGTGCACCACGTCCACCGCGTCGACCGCGATGCCCAGGCGAGCCGCGACGACCTGCGCGAAGGTGGTTTCGTGGCCCTGGCCGTGACTGTGAGAGCCGGTGAACACGGTCACGCTGCCGGTCGGGTGCACGCGAACTTCGCCGCACTCGAACAGGCCGGCCCGCGCACCGAGCGCGCCCGCGATGTTCGACGGCGCGATGCCGCAGGCCTCGATGTACGAGCTGTAGCCGATGCCGCGCAGCAGTCCCTTGGCGGCGCTGGCGGCCTTGCGTTGCACGAAGCCGGCCACATCGGCCATGTCTTCGGCCTTGGTCAGCGCGCCCAGGTAGTCGCCCACGTCGTACTGCAGGGCGACCGGCGTCTGGTAGGGCCAGCTGCTGATGAAGTTGCGCTTGCGGATCTCGGCCTGCGACAGACCCAGCTCCCAGCCGCAACGGCTGACCAGGCGTTCGAGCAGGTAGGTCGCTTCGGGGCGGCCGGCGCCGCGGTAGGCATCGACCGGCGCGGTGTTGGTGAACCAGGCGTCGACCTCGACGTAGATCTGCGGGCAGGTGTACTGGCCGGCCAGCAGCGTGGCGTAGAGGATGGTCGGCACGGCCGACGCGAAGGTCGACAGGTAGGCGCCCATGTTGGCGTCGGTGTGCACCCGCATCGCGAGGAACTTGCCATTGGCGTCCATTGCCATTTCGGCGTGGCTGATGTGGTCGCGGCCGTGCGCGTCGGTCAGGAAGGACTCGCTGCGTTCGCAGGTCCACTTGATGCTGCGGTTGGTCTGCTTGGCGGCCCAGGTCAGGGCTACGTCTTCGGCGTACAGGAAGATCTTGGAGCCGAAGCCGCCGCCGACGTCGGGCGCGATCACGCGCACCTTGTGTTCGGGCAGGCCGAGCACGAAGGCGGTCATCAGCAGGCGCTCGACGTGCGGATTCTGGTTGGCGACGTAGAGGGTGTATTCCTCGGTCGCGCGGTTGTACATGCCGATGGCCGCGCGCGGCTCCATCGCGTTGGGCACCAGGCGGTTGTTGGTCAGGTCCAGCTTGGTCACGTGCGCTGCGTTGGCGAATGCGGCGTCGACCTGCGACTTGTCGCCGATGGCCCACTTGTAGCAGTGGTTGTCGGGCGCGGCATCGTGCACGGCCGGGCCTTGTGCGGCGGTGCGCATGTCGATCACGGCGGGCAGCACGTCGTAGTCGACCTCCACCGCCTCGGCCGCGTTCTTGGCCTGCTCCAGGGTCTCGGCGATCACCATCGCCACCTGGTCACCGACGTAGCGCGCCTTGCCGATCGCCAGGATCGGGTGCGGCGGCTCCTTCATCGGGGTGCCGTCGGTCGAGGTGATGAGCCAGCCGCAGGGCAGGCCGCCCATCTTGCCGTCGATGTCGGCGCCGGTGAAGATCGCCACGACCCCGGGCATCGCCTTGGCGCGCGCGGTGTCGATGCTCCTGATGCTGGCGTGTGCGTGCGGGCTGCGAACGAACACGGCGTAGCTCTGGGCCGCCTGCGTGATGTCGTCGGTGTACTGACCGGCGCCGGTCAGGAATCGGTAGTCCTCCTTGCGGCGGACAGCGGAGCCGATGTGCGGCAGGTTGCTGAAGTCGGATGCACCCATGTCTTGTCTCCTCAGGCCGAAGCCATGTCGGCCTTGCCCTTGAGCACGGCCTTGACGATGTTCTGGTAACCGGTGCAGCGGCACAGGTTGCCTTCGAGCAGCTCGCGGACTTCCGCTTCGCCGGCCTTGGGGTGGTGCTGGCACAGGTCGACCGCGCTCATGACCATGCCGGGGGTGCAGAAGCCGCATTGCAGGCCATGACACTCCTTGAACGCCGCCTGCATCGGGTGCATGGCGCCGTCGGCGCTGGCCAGGCCCTCGATCGTGGTGATCTCCGAGCCGCTGACCTGGGCGGCCAGCACATTGCACGACTTGATCGCCCGTCCGTCCCTGATCACGGTGCAGGCGCCGCACTGCGAGGTGTCGCAGCCGACGTGCGTGCCGGTGAGCTTGAGGTGCTCGCGCAGCAGCTGGACGAGGAGGGTGTTGGGAGGGACGTCGACGGACTTGGACTGGCCGTTGACCTTGAGCTGAACCTGCATCGTTGTCTCCTGATTTGTGGGGTCCACAAACAGTGAAACATCGAGGCTCGGCTGTCGAATTGCGTGTTAACCCTCAAACCCAAATTCCAGTCGGAAACATTCTCAAATTGAGACATCTTCTGAGAATGGAAAAGTTGTTGATTTGAAAGGAAAAATATGAATTGTTCGGGTGTGGTTTGGTTATGCTTTCTATTTCATAAGACGGGCCTGTGAAATGGATTAAATTGGATGAATTGGCAAATAAATTTCATTGAATTCAACCATCTTCCGAAAGATGGGTGGGATGTCTCAAACTGAGACTTTCTGAATCCAGAGACAGGTGTTCCGGGTTAACCCTGACGATTCCGAGGTGTTTGGCGACAACAATCGTATGAACACATGGTCATACGCCCGTCGGTGTCTGTGTGTGCCCCACCACCGGAGAAAAAATCATGCAGAAAACACTCCACATCAACCCGGACAAGTGCACCGGCTGCCTGCAGTGCGAAATGGCCTGCTCGTTCGAGAACTACGGCACCTACGCCACCTCGAAGTCGCGCATCAAGGTCTTCGACTTCCACCACACCGGCAAGAAAGTGCCCTACACCTGCACGCAGTGCGACGAGGCCTGGTGCCTGCACGCCTGCCCGGTCGAGGCGATCACGGTCGACAAGGACACCGGCGCCAAGGTGGTGAACGAAACCACCTGCGTGGGCTGCAAGGTCTGCACCATCAGCTGCCCCTTCGGCACCATCAACTACGTGCAGGAAACCGGCAAGGTCCAGAAGTGCGACCTCTGCGGTGGCGACCCGGCCTGTGCAGACGCCTGCCCGACCGGTGCAATCACCTTTGTCGACGCCAACTGGACCGGCATGGACAAGATGAAACAGTGGGCCGACAAGCTGGGCAACCAGCCCGCCGCCTGATCACGACGCAACAAGGAGAAGCAACATGTCCTGGGCTGGAAAAATCCTCCGCGTCAATCTGACCGCGGGCACCGTCACCTCCGAACCGCTGAACATGGAGTGGGCGCGTGCCTACCTCGGTTCGCGCGGCCTCGCCTCCAAGTACCTGATCAGCGAAATCGACCCCAAGGTCGACCCGCTGTCGCCAGAGAACAAGATCATCTGGGCCACCGGCCCGCTGACCGGCACCATGGCCTCCACCGGCGGCCGCTACACCGTCGTCACCAAGGGGCCGCTGACCGGCGCCATCGCCTGCTCCAACTCGGGCGGCTACTGGGGCGCCGAGCTCAAGATGGCCGGCTGGGACATGGTCATCTTCGAAGGCAAGTCGGCCAAGCCGGTCTACCTGTACATCAACGACGACGTGGCCGAACTGCGCGACGCTGGCCACCTCTGGGGCCAGAGCGTCTGGAAGACCGAAGAAGCCCTCAAGACCAGCCTGCAGGACCCGCTGCTGCGCGTCTCCAGCATCGGCAAGTCCGGTGAAGTCGGCGTGCTGTACGCGGCCGTGGTGAACGACCTGCACCGTGCGGCCGGCCGCTCGGGCGTGGGCACCGTCATGGGCTCCAAGAACCTCAAGGCCATCGCCGTGCGCGGCACCAAGGGTGTCGGCAACGTGCGCGACCCCAAGGCCTTCATGGCCGCCGCCAAGGCCGCCAAGAAGGTGCTGGCCGACAACGCCGTCACCGGCCAGGGCCTGCCCACCTACGGCACCCAGGTGCTGATGAACGTGATCAACGAAATCGGCGGTCTGCCCACGCGCAACCACCGCGACGTGCAGTTCGAAGGCGCCAAGGACATCTCGGCCGAAGCCATGGCCACGCCGCGCGCCACCGATGGCAAGAAGCACCTGGTGACCAACCAGGCCTGCTTCGGCTGCACCATCGCCTGCGGCCGCATCTCCAAGATCGACGAAGGCCACTTCTCGGTCGCCAACAAGCCCGAGTACTGGGGCGCGTCCGGCGGTCTGGAATACGAAGCGGCCTGGGCCCTGGGCGCCGCCAACGGCGTGAACGACCTCGAAGCGCTGCAGTTCGCCAACCTGATCTGCAACGAAGAGGGCATGGACCCGATCTCCTTCGGCGCCACCATCGGTGCGGTGATGGAGCTGTACGAAATGGGCGTGCTGACCAAGGAACAGATCGGCATCGAAGCGCCGTTCGGCTCGGCCAAGGCGCTGTGCGAACTGGCGGTGATGACCGCCCGCGGCGAAGGCTTTGGCAAAGAGATCGGCATGGGCTCCAAGCGCCTGACCGCCAAGTACGGCCACCCCGACCTGTCCATGAGCGTCAAGGGCCAGGAGTTCCCGGCCTACGACGGTCGCGTGATCCAGGGCATCGGCCTGGCCTACGCCACGTCCAACCGCGGTGCCTGCCACCTGCGCGGCTACACCATCGCCTCCGAAGTGCTGGGCATTCCGGTCAAGACCGAGCCGTCCGAGAGCGAGGGCAAGCCCGAGCTGGTCAAGGCCTTCCAGGACGCGACCGCCGCCTTCGATTCCGCCGGCGTCTGCATCTTCACCAGCTTCGCCTGGACCCTGGCCGACGTGGCACCGCAGGTGCAGGCCGCCTGTGGCGAGGAGTTCACGATGGAACACCTCAACCACATCGGCGAACGCATCTGGAACATGGAGCGCGAGTTCAACAACGCCGCGGGCTTCACCAAGGCCGACGACAACCTGCCCAAGCGCCTGATGACCGAAGCCGCCAAGACCGGCCCGGGCAAGGGCACGGTCAGCAAGCTCGGCGAGATGCTGCCCAAGTACTACACCGCCCGTGGCTGGGACAGCGAAGGCCGTCCGACCGCCGACACCAAGGCACGCCTGGGTCTCTGATCCTTGCGTCTGGGACTGAGTGCATGAAGAAGCGGTCCCCGTGACCGCTTCTTTTTTTTGGAGAACATCAACATGACCCACCACGTCATCCTCGGCGCCGGCCCCGCCGGCGTCATCGCGGCCGAAACCATCCGCAAGCACGCACCGCGCGACACCATCACCGTGATCGGCGACGAGAACGAAGCGCCGTACTCCCGCATGGCCATTCCCTACCTGCTGATCCGCAAGGTCGGCGAAGAGGGCACACACCTGCGCCACACGGCAGGCCACTTCGAGGCGCTGGGCATCACGGTCAAGCGCGGTGTGCGCGCCAAGGTGCTGGACTCCGCCAAGCGGACCATCGAACTGAGCGACGGCAACACCATCGGCTTCGACACGCTGCTGATCGCCACCGGCTCCTCGCCCGCGACGCCGCCGATTCCCGGCATCCAGGGCCCCGGCGTGCACAGCTGCTGGACCCTGGCCGACGCGCGCGCGATCGCCAACCTGGCCAAGCCGGGCGCCAAGGTGCTGCAGATGGGCGCTGGCTTCATCGGCTGCATCATCATGGAAGCGCTGCAGCAGCGCGGCGTGGAACTGTCGGTGGTCGAGATGGGCGACCGCATGGTGCCGCGCATGATGGGCCCGACGGCCGGCGGCATGATCAAGGACTGGTGCGAGACCAAGGGCGTGAAGGTCTACACCGGCGCCCGGGTCGAGGCCATCGAACGCGGTGCACAGGCCGAGCCCGGCCTGCTGGGCAAGATCGCGCAGGTCGTGGGTCTGGGCAGTTCGGCCATGCCCACGGGCAAGATGACGGTGCGTCTGTCCACCGGCCAGCAGCTCGAAGCCGACCTGGTCATCAGCGCCACCGGCGTCAAGCCCAACATCGGCTTCCTGGAAAACTCCGGCGTGCGCTGCCTGGTCGGCGTGCTGACCGACGAGCACCTGCAGACCAATGTGCCCGGCATCTACGCTGCGGGCGACTGCGCCGAGGCCTTCGACAAGGTCAGCGGCAAGACCATCGTCAGCGCGATCCAGCCCAATGCCGCCGAGCAGGCGCGCGTGGCGGCGCTCAACATGGTCGGCCAGAAGGCCGAGCTGATGGGCGTGACGCAGATCAACGTGCTCGACACCCTGGGCCTGATCTCCAGCAGCTTCGGCAACTGGGAAGGCCTGCCGGGCGGTGAGCATGTGGAACTGACCGACAAGGCCAACCACAAGCACCTGAGCCTGCAGTTCAAGGGCGACCAGATGGTTGGTTGCAACAGCGTGGGCTGGACCGAGCATGTGGGCGTGATGCGTGGCCTGGTCGAAGGCCAGGTCCGGCTCGGCGAGTGGAAAGACCGGCTGATCGCCGATCCCACGAAGCTGATGGATGCTTACCTCTCTGCGGCGCAGGGCCAAGGGCACTGGGCGGGCGCGGCCGACGACCGACGCCGGGCATGATCCGGGCATGAAGATCACCTTCAAGCTCTTTGCCACGCTCACCGACTACCTGCCCCCCGACGCCCGGCGCAGCAACCAGGTTGAACTGGAGGTGGCGCCGGATGCCCCGATCAGCCAGATCATCGAGCCCTTCGGCCTGCCGCCGAAGCTGGTGCATCTGGTGCTGGTCAACGGCAGGTACATCGCGCCCGAACTGCGCCTGACGGCCACGCTCGCCGAAGGCGATGTGCTGGCCATCTGGCCGCCGATCGCGGGCGGCTGAGACCGGCGGCGGACCAGAACCATGCAGTCGTCCTATCCGGAGCGCTTCGAGCGCGACATGGGCACCTCCGAGGCCGAATGGCTGGCGGCGCTGCCGCGCGCCATCGGGGCTGGTCACCCGTGGTCCATGGACGGCCACCATTGCGCCGTGGTGCAGATCGGTACCGGTACCCTGCGGATCGCCTGGCACACCTTGCCCGAGCGCCGCATCGCGCTGCTGGTGATGCGGCGGCTGGGCGTGTCGTTCGAGTTCCGCGGGCTGGACGCCGGGCAGCGGCTGGCCTTCATGAAGCCCTTCGATCTGGCGATGCAGCGCGGCGGCGGTTGAACTTTGGTGTTGTGCGCCACGGGCCGTTTAACACTTGGGTGTCCGTTGTAAAGCTTTGTTCGGGCGGTCAATTTCTCCCGTTTCCCGCCGATGTACTTCTCAGACCCCGGCCCTTGATCGGGGGCTGGCCACGAAGTCCAACGCTTGAAAGGGAACGACATGAAGCTCATCGCCACCGTCCTGTCTGCTGGCGCCATCCTGGCGCTGACGGCCTGTTCCACCGCACCGGTGTCCGTGCCCACGGCGGCTGCCAAACCGGTCTTCCAGGCACAGATCACCCAGTTCGGTGACCCCAAGGTCAATGAAGCCGCCAGCGCCTATGTCTCTCCCTACAAGCAGGCGATCGAAGCGAGCCTGCAGTCGGGCAAATACCAGCGCGAGCTGGCCTTCAAGCACCTGAACGCCGAGTCCTGCTTCGACAGCCGGGTCAGCCGCCTGCTGGACAAGTCCCTCACGCCCGAACAGAAAGTGAGCCTGGTGCAGCCGTATGTGGCGCCAGAGAAGCTCAAGGCCTACGAAACCCTGGCCCGCGGCCATCTGCTGCGCCCCAACGGTCTGGAGACCTTCTCCTGCGAAATCGCCGGCCTCTCGGTGGATCGCGCCAACGTCAAGTACTGACGTTCCTTCCGGGTCGATCGCCCGACCCGTCGGCCCGGGCAAAGGCCTGTGCCACGAAGTCGACAAAGCTGCGCACCCGCGCCGCCATCTGGTGGCGCTGCGGGTAGACCGCGTAGATGTCGGCGTCGGGCGTGAAGCACTGCGGCAGCACCTGCACCAGCCGCCCGCTCTTGAGGTAGCGCTCGATGTCCCACTCGGCGCGCATCAGGATGCCGTGCCCGTCGAGCGCCCAGTTCACCGCAATCTCCC
Source organism: Hydrogenophaga sedimenti (assembly GCF_051857515.1). Taxonomy (NCBI): domain Bacteria; kingdom Pseudomonadati; phylum Pseudomonadota; class Betaproteobacteria; order Burkholderiales; family Comamonadaceae; genus Hydrogenophaga; species Hydrogenophaga sedimenti. The sequence goes on along the minus strand of NZ_JBPZHA010000009.1, from coordinate 189,469 downwards.
CGTCGTTGGTGGTCAGGCTGCCGCGTGTCTTGACCGCTTCGGTCTGTGCCTGCCGGCCCTTGCCGTGCGTGAGGCGCCAGGTGCCGTAGGCCTCTTCCCCCTGCCGGATGCCGATGCAGTTGTGGCGCGTCAGCTCGTGCGGCGTGCGTGGCGTGCCGTGCTTCTTCAGGTAGGCCGGCGAGGCGCAGAGCAGTCGCCGGTTGGGCGCGATGTGGCGTGCGATCACGCGCGCATCCGGCGGTGCGCCAAAACGGATGCAGACATCGAACGCGTCGTCGGTCAGCGGCGGCGGATTGACCGAGAGCTGCAGCTGCACGTCCACGCTCGGGTGCAGCCGCACGAAGCGTGAGATCAGCGGCGCGATGTGGGTGCGGCCGAAGCCCAGCGTGGCGTTGACGCGCAGCAGGCCCTGCGGGCTGGACTTGGACGCGCCCAGCAGTTCGCCCAGGTCCTGGATCTCGCCCAGGATGCGGCGCGCATGTTCCAGGTACAGCTCACCCTCGGGCGTGAGACCCATGCGCCGCGTCGTGCGGTTGACCAGGCCGACGCCCAGCCGCGCCTCCATCTGCGCCAGGTGCCGGCTCACCGCCGGGGTGGTGATGCCCAGCTCGCGCGCCGCCGCGCTCAGGCTGCCGGCGCTCGCCAGCGTGGAGAAAAAGCCGAGATCGGCCGGCTGGATGCCTTCGCCCACTGCGTCTCCTGATTGTTGAGTTCAGGTTAATTATGGATTCAGTTTCCGGGTGATTGATCGGAGGCCCTGAAACCTACAGTCCGCTCCGTCAGACCACATTCCAACCCGACGGAGACAAGACATGACCCCACACCTCCCGCGCCGCGCACTGCTCGGCCTCGCTGGCACCCTGACCCTGGCCGCCACCTTCGGCGCTGGCGGTGCCTGGGCCCAGACCTTCCCGGCCAAGCCCATCAGCCTGATCGTGCCGTTCCCGCCGGGCGGCACCACCGACGTGCTGGCGCGCGCCCTGGGCGAGCGCCTGTCGACCGCGCTGTCGACGCCGGTGGTGGTGGAAAACAAGCCGGGTGCGGGCGCCACCATCGGCGCCGACTACGTGGCCAAGGCCAAGGCCGACGGCCATGTGCTGCTGGTCGGCGCGGTGCACCACACGATTGCCACCAGCGTCTATCCCAAGCTGCCCTACGACTTCCAGAAGGACCTGGCGCCCATCACCACGATCGCGATGGTGCCCAACGTGCTGGTGGTCAATGCCAGCACGCCGGTGAAGAACGTGGCCGAGCTGCAGAGCTTCCTCAAGGCCAAGCCCGACAAGGCCGTGTTCGGCTCCAACGGCAACGGCACGGCGCAGCACCTGATCGGCACGCAGTTCGAGAACCTCACCGCCATCAACCTCACGCACATTCCCTACAAGGGTTCGGGCCCGATGGCGACCGACCTGCTGGGCGGCCAGATCACGATGAGCTTCGACACCGTCACGCCGGTGCTGCCGCACATCAAGGCCGGCAAGCTGCGCGCCCTGGCCGTGACCACCGCCAGGCGCTCGGCCGCGCTGCCCGACGTGCCGACGCTCGAAGAAGCCGGCCTCAAGGGCTTCAACATCGGCACCTGGTTCGGCGTGCTCGCTCCCGCGGCGACGCCCAAGGACGTGGTGGCCCGCCTGAACGCCGAGATGGTCAAGATCATCCACTCGCCCGATTTCGTCAAACGCATGGACGAGATCGGCGCCCAGCCCATCGGCGACAAGCCCGAAGAGATGGCGCGCCAGATCAGGGACGAGACCGCCAAGTTCTCCACCCTCGTCAAGGCCGCCAAGGTCGTCATCGAGTGAACCCCTCCGCCCCCTTCACACCCACCCAGGAGCCCACCGTGGACAAAGCCACCGCCGTCGCCGATCTGACCGATCTGCTGGCGAAATTCACCTCCCACATCGGCAAGCGCCTGCCCACCGACGTGACCCAGAAGCTCGGCGAACTGCGCGAGAAGGAAGTCAACTTCCTCGCCAAAGAGGTCTACGAGTCGATGCGCCAGAACCAGGAAGCGGCCGACAAGCTCGACCGCCCGAGCTGCCAGGACACCGGCGTGATCCAGTACTTCCTGCAGGCCGGTGCGAAGTTCCCGCTGCTCGGCGAGCTGGAGGAAATCCTGCAGGGTGCCACCGCCGGCGCCACCCGCATGGGCCCGCTGCGCCACAACGCGGTGGAGACCTTCGAAGAGAAGAACACCGGCACCAACACCGGCAGCAAGATCCCCTGGCTGGACTGGGAGATCGTGCCCAACGACGACAGCGTGACCATCGACGTCTACATGGCCGGCGGCGGCTGCACGCTGCCGGGCAAGGCCACGGTGCTGATGCCGGGACAGGGCTACGAAGGCGTGGCCGAGTTCGTGTTCGACGTCATTACCTCGCGCGGTGTCAACGCCTGCCCGCCGCTGCTGGTGGGGGTGGGTGTGTCCACCTCGGCCGAGACCGCGGCGCGCCTGTCCAAGAAGGCGATTCTGCGGCCCGTCACCTCGCGCAACCCGAACGACAAAGCGGCGCTGATGGAAGAGCTGCTGGCCGACGGCCTGAACGAACTGGGCCTGGGCCCGCAAGGCCTGACCGGCAACAACAGCGTGATGGGCGTGAACATCGAATCGTCCGCGCGCCACCCGTCCACCATCGGTGTGGCGGTGTCCACCGGCTGCTGGGCGCACCGCCGCGGCCGCATCAAGATCAACGCCGATCTGACGCACGAAGTCATCTCGCACGAAGGCTTTCAAGCATGAAACACATCCCCCCACACTCCGCCGCTGCGCGGGTCGTTGCCCCCCAGGGGGTGCTTTTCATCTTGGGAGCGGCCCGGCGATGAAAAAAATCCTCACCACCCCCATCAGGGACGAAGACCTGGAGTCGCTGAACATCGGCGACGTGGTCTACCTCACCGGCACGCTGGTGACCTGCCGCGACGTGGCGCACCGCCGCCTGATCGAACAGGGCCGCGAACTGCCAGTGCAACTCAAGGGTGGCGCGATCTTCCACGCCGGGCCCATCGTGCGCCAGAAAGACGACGGCGAGTACGAGATGGTCTCCATCGGACCGACCACCAGCATGCGCATGGAGAAGTTTGAGAAGGCCTTCATCGAACAGACCGGCGTCAAGCTGATCGTGGGCAAGGGCGGCATGGGCCCCGAGACGCAGCAGGGCTGCCTGGAGAACAAGGCGGTGCACGCCATCTTCCCCGGCGGCTGCGCGGTGCTGGCCGCCACCCAGGTGGAAAAGATCGAGGCCGCCGAGTGGACCGACCTGGGCATGCCCGAGACCCTCTGGGTCAACCGCGTCAAGGAGTTCGGCCCGCTGATCATCTCGATCGACACCAAGGGCAAGAACCTGATCGAGGAGAACAAGGCGGTCTTCAACGAGAAGAAGAAGCCGATCCTGGAGAAGATCAACCAGCAGGTGCGCTTCATCAAATGATCGGTCGCCAGAGGCCCGGAAAATCGGGGTAGAGTGCAGATGCAGCTACCCCGGGCTGTATCCCGAGCAAGATGGCAATCCGATGCGACTGACCCAGTGGACCGACTACAGCCTGCGCGTCCTGATGTATTGCGCGGCCTGCGAAGGCCGCGCCCTGCCGCCCACCGTCAGCGAGATCGCTGAGGCGCACGGCATCTCGCGCAGCCACCTGACCAAGATCGTGATGATCCTTGCCGGCCACGGCTGGCTGGCCACCACGCGGGGGCGGGGCGGCGGTCTGCGCCTGCTGGCCGATCCACGCTCGCTGACCCTGGGCCAGATCGTCCGCGAGACCGAACCCGACCTGAACCTGGTCGAGTGCTTCGACGGGCAGAGCAACACCTGCCGTCTGGATGGTTACTGTCGGCTCAAGGGTGCGCTGGGCACGGCCATGCAGGCCTTCCTGACGGCGCTCGATGGTGTCACGCTGTCGGATCTGCTGGCGCCCACGGCGGCGTCCGCCGCGGTGGCCGGGCAGCTGCCGCACCTGATCCCGATCCAGATGGTGGCGCTGAGGCGCCCGGCGGCCAAGGTCGCGCCGGTGGCCAGTCCGCGCAGGGCCGTCAAAAGTCGATGAAATCGAACAACGAGAAGTCGATGTCGGGAAACTGCAGCCAGGACAGGTCGACGTCGAACCAGGAGGTGTCGCTGGCGGTGCTCACCGAGCTGAGCATGTCGCTCTTCATCGAAACGTAGTTGCAGGTCTCGCCGATTGACCGGTGGAAGTCATCAAAGTCCTGGTGCGAGTTGAAGCTGGCATGCGACCAGCACACGAAGTCGATGTCGATCTTCTGCCGCTGGTTGGCCCGTTTGACTTCGTCGACCGAGTAGTAGCGTTTCTTTCCGTAGTGTTTGATCAGATCGTTGCCGACGAGACGGACCTGGCGACGGCGGTCGGTGGGCGAGATGGTGCAGGCTGGCATGTGTTCGGCTCAGAAGTATCGGCTCAGGCTTTGAACTCGTTGAAGAACGAGTGCGCAACCTCAAAGGTCTTTACCGGTTTGAGACCGAGCTCCAGTGATTCCAGCATGTCAATGAGTTTCTCTCCATCGATCAGTTCGATAGGAGGTGCTCCGTCCCGCGTGGCCTCTCTCTTGGCTTCTGCAGTGAATGTGCCTGTCGTGATGATGATTCCCTTGTCGGCACGTCCAGACATTGCACCTCGGAAGTCACGCACTTGCGAGGGGGCAACCGACTTTGCGTACCGCTTGCACTGGAACAGCACCTTGAACGAAACCAATGGATTTACCTGAAGAATGCCGAAGCCGTCGATACCGCCGTCGCCACTCTGACCAGTGACCGCGACCTGTGTGAACCCCGCTTCACGTAAAAGGCGCTGTGACAGGCGCTCGAAACCTGCTGGAGGCAGGCTGAGCAATACGTCGAGTACTTCCTCTCGGTAGTCTTTTGACACCGCTCCTGTCCCCTCCGCAACTTGTTCCGCAACGGGCTCGTTCTGTTCCTTTTGCTTTCGCTGTTCCTGGAAAATCTTGACCCACTTCAGAAACAGGTTCCGGGACTGCTCTTGCGTGAGCGAAGACTTGAAGCCTTTTTCTGTAAGGCTCCAGACACCATGTTTGGATGAATCGATCAAACCTTCGCGAACGAGATAAAACCTTGCCCAAGCCACTTGGTTTCGGAACCGTGAGCCGCCCGATGGCAGCGTCTCATTGAGAACATCATCGGACACCTTCAAGTCCTGTGCGACTTGGTCCACCGCCTCGTCGGCTTTGGCAGATCCGCCAAGACTTCTGAGTGCATCCAGAAGCGGTCCGAAGTACCGAACAAACTGGGCGCCTTCATCTTTTTTTTCTTTCGTTGCCATTGATCATCCTCCTGATGTTGTTGTGTTTGAGCTTGCAGGGATCGCACCCGTTTAGGACGTTCCCCACCAGAAGTTCGCCATCTTCATGCCCAGGACCGTCAGCGCGAGCGAGCCCAGCACATGCAGGCCGGCCGTGCCCAGTGCCAGTGCGTAACGCGCGTGCTGCAGCATGGACACCACCTCGGCCGAGAAGGTCGAGAAGGTGGTCAGGCCACCGAGGAAGCCGGTGACGATGGCCAGGCGCCAGGCCGGGTCCAGCTGCGTCTGGCTCTGGAAGAACACCACGGCCACGCCCACCAGCCAGGCCCCGGCCCAGTTGGCCGCCAGCGTGCCCCAGGGCAGCACGGCGTGCCCCTGGTTGAGCCACAGGCTCAGCTGCCAGCGCGAGAGCGCGCCGACGCTGGCGCCCAGGCTGATGGCGATGACTTGCAGCATGGCTCAGGGGCGCGTTGAAGCGTTCAGAACGGCGGGTCGTCGTCGCCGACGGCGGTGACGGCTTCCTGCTTGGGCTTCGCGGGTGCGGTGGCCGGCGCATCCGATGTGCCGGGCAGTGCGGCACCCGGCTCGATCTCGCCGCCCAGCGCGGCGATCACCGCAGGGATCAGCTTGCTCAGCTCGCCCGTGGCCAGCGCGACATCGGTGTCGAAGCCGCTCTCGTCGTCGTTGGCACGGTCGTCGAACACGCCCTCGAGGAAGGCCAGCTTCTTGAGCTGCATGGACTCGGTGAGCGTGAAGCCGATGCGGCCTTCCCAGCTCAGCGCCAGCCGCGTGGGCAGCTTGCCTTCGGTGAGGTGCTTGCGCACCTCGTCGGTCAGCAGGTGGTGGCGCGTGAACTTGATGGACGACTTCTCTTCGTCGGCCGACTTGAGTTCGCACTCGCGTTCGACGTTGAAGCCCTCGGGCCAGTCGTTCTCGGGCTCAGTGGTCGCCAGCCACTGCGTCATCACGGTCTGCGGCGTCATGGCGGTCTGCAGCAGCGTGAGGGCCAGGCCGTCGAACACGCGCACCAGCTCGGTCACGACCTCGTCGTTCTTGCCCTGGCTGCCGGCGTCGGTGACCAGCAGACCGTTTTTCAGATCGAACCAGACCCAGACGCTGCCACGGCGCGGAAAGGCCTGCGGCAGCAGCGACTGCAGCGCGTCTTCGCGCAACTCCTTGGTTTCCTTCTTGCCGGGCTTGCGGCCGGTGGTGGCCTCGATGTGGTCGGCCGCTTCCTGGGCCTTTTCCTTCACCACGCTGCCCGGCACGGCCTTGGTCTCGATCACCAGCTTGAGGATGCGCTGGCCGGCCACGGATTCGACCAGCGGGCCATGTTCCTCGCCCCGCGGCTCGGCCCAGCCGACCGATTTGTCCTGCGAGGCGCTGCAGGGCACGAAACGCACCGCGTCCAGCGCGGCTTCCATCGACTCCAGCGTCGCGTCCCAGCCGGGCGCGATGCGGTAGATCGTCACATTCTTGAACACGGATTTCCTTCGAACGGGTGGTCACGCGGTATCGCGCACCTCGGGTTCGATGATACCCAGCCGGCCTCTCGCATCAGGGCAGGTCGGGCAGCGGCACGAGCCGGTAGCCGGCGCCCTGCAGTGCGATCTGGATCCGCCGCGCCGTCGCCACGGCGGCGGGGCCGTCGCCGTGCACGCAGATGCTGTCGATGGGGGTGTGCAGCAGCCGTCCGTCGGTGGAGACCACGCCGCCGGCTTCGAGCATGCGCAGCACCTGGTCCACGCAATCCTGCGCTTCGTGCAGCACCGAGCCCGGCACCGAACGTGGCGTGAGCTGGCCGTCGCCCTGGTAGGTCCGGTCGGCGAACACCTCGCGGCGCACCCGCAGGCCCGCCACCTCGCCCGCCCGCTCCAGCGCGGAGTGCGCCGGGGCCAGCAGGATCAGTTCGCGGTCCAGCGCCCGAACGGCACGGGCCACCGTGGCGGCCATCGCCTCGTCGGCGCAGGCCATGTTGTTGAGCGCGCCATGCGGCTTGACGTGCGTGACCCGGCCACCTTCGGCGGCGGCCATGGCCTGCAGCGCGCCGACCTGGTAGAGGATGGTGGCTTCCAGCTCCCGGGGCGACATCTGCATCGCGCGCCGGCCAAAGCCGGGCAGGTCGGGGAACGACGGGTGCGCACCCAGGCTCACGCCGTTGGCCAGCGCCAGGCGCACGGTCTCGCGCATCACGACCGGGTCGCCGGCGTGGAAGCCACAGGCGATGTTGGCGCTGCCGATCAGCGGCAGCAGGCTTTCGTCGTTGCCCATGTGCCAGGCGCCGAAGCTTTCGCCGAGGTCGGCGTTGAGGTTGACGGTGAGGGTCATGGGGTGTTTTCTTCGGGGTGAGTGGCCAGCATGCCGGATATCAGGTTCTCACGATACAGCGCAGCTTCGTCAATGTGGCCGGGAGGGAGAAAGGCCTCGATGCCGGTCAGCCAGGCTTGCCAGCGTTCTCGCTGCCCGCGCAGCGCGGCAAGTGCCTGCTCGTGCGTGACTGCTTCGAAACGCACGCCTGTGCCCGGCCGCAGGTGGGCCAGGCGCGGCAGGTCTGCCGTGATCACGGTCGCGATCTTGGGGTAGCCCCCCACGGTCTGTCCGTCGGCCAGCAGCACGATGGGCTGGCCGTTGGCGGGCACCTGGATGGCGCCGGGTGTCACCCCGTCGGAGACGATGTCGGCCGCGTCGGGGCGGATGTGGGTGAGCGCCTCTCCCTGCAGCCGCAGGCCCATGCGGTCCTGGGCGGGGGTGGACGCCCACTCCTGGCCGAAGAAGCGGGCCAAGGCTTCGGCCGTGAAATGGTCGTCCTGCGGCCCCTGGATCACGCGGATCGGACCGCCGTCGTGTTCCCAGGAGGAGCGGCTGCGCCATTCGCGTGGGTTGGCGTCGAGCCATTCGCCGCAGGGCAGGCGGTCGCCGGGCTGGAAGGCCCGGCCCAGCAAGCCAGTCAGGCCGGCGCGCCAGTAACTGGAGCGACTGCCAAACGCGGGCGCGAGATCGATGCCGCCCGAGACCGCGAGGTAGGCGCAGCCGCTGTCGGCGGCGCCGAGTTGCAGCAGATCACCCTCGCGCAGGGTTGCGCTCTGCCAGGCGGGCAGCGAGGCGCGGCCACCGCCCTCGCGCACGCACACCGCGCCGATGCGCCCGGCCAGAGCCACCCGCACCGGCCCTGCCAGCACACGCAGCACCGTACCGACGCCACGCAACTCCAGCACCGCGGCATCCAGTGGGTTGCCCAGCAGCGCATTGGCGGCGCGGGCCAGCGGTGCGTCCAGCCAGCCCGAGACTGGCAGGCCATGCTGGCGGTGGCCGGGCCGCCCGCCGTCCTGTACCGTGCAGCCGATGCCCGGTTGCAGGATGTCGAGCACACCGTTCATGCTGCTGAGGCCTTCAGAAAGGTCGCGCGCGGCAGGCCCCGCGCAATGTCGGCCGCGAGCCGGTCGTGGGTGGCCCGGTCCACCTCGACCCAGGCCACCTCGTCGCCCGCCGCCAGCATGGCTGGCTGTCCGGCCTGGTTCGGGTCGAACAGCACGACCGGCGTGCGTCCCAGCAGGTTCCAGCCGCCCGGGCTTTCCCAGGGGTAGACCGAACACATGTCCAGCGCGATCGCCACCGATTGCGCCGGCACCTTCTGGCGCGGGGAGGGCAGGCGCGGCGTGTTCAGCGCGGGCGGCAGGCCACCCATGTAGGGAAACCCTGGCTGGAAGCCGAGCATGTAGACGCGAAACGTGGCGCCGAGCAATTGCCCGATCAGCTGCGCACGCGACAACTGCCTGAGCTCGCACACGCGCGCCAGGTCGGGGGCGAAGTCTGCGTCGAAGCACACCGGCAGGCGCCACCGGTGGCCCGTGGTGGCCACCCGGGTATCTTGACGGGCCAGGTCGAGCAGCGCCCGGCCCAGCGCACCGGCGTCGGTCGTCCATGGGTCGAAATGCACCGTGAGGGAGCGGAACGTCGGCACCACGTCGGCGATGCAGGACAACCGCTGGTCGGTCTCGCGAGCCTGTGCAAGGCTCGCGGCCAGACCCATGACGCGCGCATTGGTGACCGCGTCGACCCCCTGGCCGAACTCCACGGTCCAGGCGCTGTCGCCCAGCGGCAGCAGACGGGGGGCGCAAGCGATGCTGTTCACAACGACGCCGCAGACCGGGCCGCCTGGTCGTACATGCCCGAGAGCACGCGCAGCAGCCGGGCCAGCTCGCCGATGTCCTTGTTCAGGCCGTCGTCGGCGTGCAGCGCCTGGATCAGGCATTGCTCGCGGATCTCGCGGTAGCGCTGCACCATGGCGCCGCCGGTCTCGGTGGCCGCGTAGGTGACCTCCTTGCCCGACTTGCTGGACACCACCATGCCCAAGCTCACCAGCTTCTTGAGCGAGTAGTTGACCAGGTGGGTGTCCTCGATGTTCATGATGAAGCAGATGTCGGACAGCCGCTTGTCGCGAGCACGGTGGGTGACGTGGTGCAGCACCAGCACGTCCAGCGGCATCAGGTCTTTCAGGCCGGCGGCCGACATGCAATGCACCACCCAGCGGTGGAAGGCGTTGCTGGCCACGATCAGGCCGAACTCGAACTCGCTCATCTCCGCGCTCTGGGGCGAGACCAGGTGCGCCGACGACACGATGTGCGCGCCCTGGCTGGTGGTGGGGACTGGCGTGGTGCTTGCTTTGGGGGATCTGGCCATGGTTGGACTCCGTCGTCGGCGGTCGAGTTTATGGATTTGACGACGATTTGCCAACGATTTGTTGACGATTAGGGAAAACACTGGTCACAATGAATCGCCCTGGCTTCTACAGTCCACGCACCCGTTTCCCGCAGTTCGTCTGCGTTCTGTTCAACCTTGCACCCGGAGCTCTCATGAAACGTCGCGCTTTTCAACTCTCCATGGCCGCTGCCGCCGTCGCGTTCTCGACCTCGGCGTTTGCGCAGGCCAAATGGGACCTGGCCACCGCCTACCCGGCCACCAACTTCCACACGGTGAACATCAGCCAGTTCGCCGCCGACGTGGACAAGGCCAGCGGGGGCAAGCTCAAGATCACGGTGCACGCCAACGCCTCGCTGTTCAAGGCGCCCGAGATCAAGCGCGCCGTGCAGGGCGGTCAGGCGCAGGCCGGCGAGATCCTGCTGGTGAACTACCAGAACGAGTGGCAGGTCTTCGGCGCCGACGGCCTGCCGTTCGTGGCCGACAGCTACGAGGAAGCCGCCAAGCTGTGGAAGGTGCAGCGCCCGGTGCTGGAGAAGAAGCTGGCCGAGCAGGGCATGATGGTCCTGTACGCGGTGCCGTGGCCGCCGCAGGGCGTCTACAGCAAGAAGCCGCTGAACAGCGCGGCCGATCTCAAGGGCATCAAGTGGCGCGCCTACAGTCCGGCCACCGCCCGCATCGCCGAACTGGTGGGTGCGCAGCCGGTGACGGTGCAGGCCGCCGAGGTCAGCCAGGCCTTTGCCACCGGCGTGACCGAAAGCATGATGTCCAGCGGCTCCACCGGTGCCGACGCCAAGCTGTATGAGCACGTGAAGTACTGGTACGACACCCAGGCCTGGTTGCCCAAGAACGCGCTGCTGGTCAACAAGAAGGCCTTTGACGCGCTGGACAAGCCCACGCAAGACGCGGTGATGAAGGCGGCCGCCGAGGCCGAGACGCGCGGCTGGGCGGAGAGCAAGAAAGCCAACACCGAAAGCCTGGACAAGCTCAAGGCCGGCGGCATGCAGATCCTGCCTGCACCGGCGGCGCTCAAGGCCGACATGAAGAAAGTCGGTGACACCATGCTCAAGGAATGGCTGGAGAAGGCCGGACCGGAGGGCCAGGCCCTGGTCGACGCGTTCCGCAAGTGAGCGGCAGCAGCACCATGCGGCGCACGCTGAATGCCCTGTACGACGGCTGCGCCTGGCTCGCGGCGGTGTTCATGATCGGCGTGCTGGTCATGGTGCTGCTGTCGGTACTGGGCCGGCAGTTCCATTTCCACGTGCCGGGCACCGACGCCTATGCGGGTTACACCATGGCGGCGGCCGGCTTCCTGGCGTTGGCGCACACGCTCAAGCGCAACGAGCACATCCGCGTGACGCTGGTGCTGGGCAAGCTCACCGGCGGCGCGCGCCACGGGCTGGAGTTGTGGTCGCTGAGTGCGGCGGTGCTGCTGTCCGGGCTGTTCGCCTGGTTTGCGCTGCGGCTGGTGCTGCAGTCGCACGAGTTCAACGACATCTCGACCGGCAACGACGCCACTCCGCTGTGGATTCCACAGTTGGCGATGGCGCTCGGGACGCTGGTGCTGTTCATCGCGTTTGTGGATGAGTGGGTGCTGGAGCTGCGTGGGCAGCGCCAGCACATCGGCGGATCGGAGACGCGCCATGAATGACATGCTCGTCACGGGCCTGCTGATCGTTTCGCTGTTCCTGCTGCTGGGCAGCGGGGTCTGGATCGGCCTCACGCTGGCCGGCGTGGCCTGGATCGGGATGGAGCTGTTTTCTTCGCGCAGCGCAGGGGATGCGATGGCGGTCACGATCTGGGGCTCCGCCAGCAGCTGGACGCTGACGGCGCTGCCGCTGTTCGTCTGGATGGGCGAGATCCTGTTCCGCACCAAGCTGTCCGAGAACATGTTCAAGGGTCTGGCGCCCTGGGTCAATGCATTGCCGGGCCGGTTGCTGCACACCAACATCCTGGGCAGCACCATCTTTGCCGCGGTGTCGGGCTCGTCGGCCGCCACCTGCGCGACGATTGGCAAGATGACCATCCCCGAGCTGACCGAGCGGGGCTACCCGCCCGAACGCGTGATCGGCTCTCTGGGCGGCGCCAGCACGCTGGGCCTGCTGATCCCGCCCTCGATCGTGATGATCGTCTACGGCGTGGCGGCCGAGGTGTCGATCGCTAAGCTGTTCGTCGCGGGCGTGATCCCGGGGCTGATGCTGGCCGGCCTGTTCAGCGGCTATCTGATGGTCTGGTCGCTGATGAACCCAGACAAGATTCCGAAGGCCGACGCGGGCATGAGCTTTGGCGAGAAGATGCGGGCGTCCAGCGAGCTGATTCCGGTGATCCTGTTGATTGGCGGCGTGATCGGGTCGATCTATGTTGGCGTGGCCACGGCGACCGAAGCCGCTGCCATCGGCGTGGTCGGCTCGCTGATGCTGTCGGCGTACCAGCGATCGCTCTCGTGGCAGAACTTCAGGGACGCGCTGCTGGGGGCGACACGGCTGTACTGCATGATGGCCCTGATCCTGGCGGGCGCCGCTTTCCTCACGCTGTCGATGGGCTACATCGGTCTGCCGCGTCACCTGGCCGAATGGGTGGGTTCGCTCGGACTCTCGCCGGGCCTGCTGCTGATTGCGCTGGCACTGTTCTACATCGTGCTCGGCTGCTTCCTCGACGGCATCTCGATGATCGTGCTGACCATGGGCGTGATCGTGCCAACGGTGCAGGCCGCCGGCATCGACCTGATCTGGTTCGGCATCTTCATCGTGATCGTGGTCGAGATGGCACAGATCACGCCACCGGTCGGCTTCAACCTGTTTGTGCTGCAAGGCATGACGCGGCGCGAGATCAACTGGATCGCGCGGGTCTGTCTGCCGTACTTCCTGCTGATGGTGCTGGCCGTCTGCCTGCTGTTCTGGTTCCCTCAGATCGTGATGTGGCTGCCGGGGAACATGTGACGTGCTGGTTCAGCCGCACAGGAAACGCTGCGGTCTGAACGGGTGCGGGTCGACGGCGGTCGGCTCGCCCAGCATCAGTTGCGCCAGCAGCTCACCGGTTCCCGGACCGGTGGAAAAGCCGATGTGCTGGTGGCCCACGGCCAGCCAGAGGCCGTCGCGACCAGGGCAGGCGCCGATCATCGGTCGGCAGTCGGGCAGGGTGGGGCGGCTGCCCAGCCAGTCTGCCTCTTCCGTGCGTTCACCCAGGGGCATTGCTTCGCGCGCCGCGCGCTCGGCCGCTTCCAGCTGCTCCCGATGGGGCGGCGCGTGCTGCGCGTTGAGTTCGACGCCCGTGGTCAACCGCAGGCCCTGGGCCATCGGCGCCATCACATAGCCACCCGCCGTGTCGTACACCGGCCGGTTCAGGCTCGCGCCATTGGCTGGGCGGAAGTGCCGGTGCTGGCCTCGTTCAAAGCCCATCGGCAGACGAAGATCCAGCTGCTCGCGCAGGAAATCGCGCGACCACGGGCCCAGCGCGATCACCAGATGCTCGGCAGCCAGTGCCATGCCGCTGGCGGTGTGGACGGTCCAGCCTGGGGCGTCGCGGGTCAGCCGTTGTGCCTTGTCGATCCGCAGGGTGCCGCCCAGCGTCTGCAGCCAGGCCGCATAACCGCGCACCACCTCGGCCGGACTGTCCACCGAACTGGCGTCCTGCACCCACAGTGCGCGGCGAAAGACGGGTTTGAGATGGGGCTCCAGCGCATGCAGCGCGTCGGCGTCGAGCGAGCGGGTCCGCACACCGAACCGTGCCAGCGTTTCGCGACCAGCCGCCGCGGCCTCGAACGTTGCCTCGCTGCGGTAGAGGAACAGCCAGCCATCGTCTCGGCGCCGGTGCGCCACGCCCGCTTCGGTCATCCAGCGATGGTGGACGTCGCCCGAGTGGCGGATCAGCGCGTCCAGGGCGGTGGTGGTTTCCAGAAAGACCGAAGACCGGGCATGGCCCAAAAACGACAGGCCCCAGCGCCACTGGTCCAGCATCCAACGCGGGGAGTACCGAAAGCCCGGATTCTTCCCGCGCAGCAGGCCCGGCAGCTGCGTCCACAGGCCGGGGTGATTGAACGGCAGCAGTGAACTGCGTGCGAGCACGCCAGCATTGCCGTGCGAGGTGGCTGCGCCAGGCCCCAACGGGTCGACCACGCTGACTGCCATCCCACGCTGCTGCAACGACAGCGCGCAGGCAATGCCCACCATGCCCGCGCCCAGCACCACCACCTTCTGACCTGGTCTTGCCTGCGTCATGCTTCAATCGCCTTCATGCGGATTCTTCCATCGACCCACAGCTTATCGCCATGACCAGTGTGCACACCGGAGCCGCAGGCTTTCTGGGCGTGATGGTGCTGGACACACGCTTTCCGCGGCCGCCGGGTGACATTGGCAGTCCGCAGACCTATGCCCGCGCCGGCATTCCTGCGCGATTGCTCACTGTGCCTGGCGCATCGGCGCGGCGCGTGGTGCAGCAGCAGGATCCAGCGCTGCTCGGGCCGTTCATCGATGCAGCGCGCACGCTGGAGAGGCAGGGGGCCTGTCTGGTCACCACCAGTTGCGGTTTTCTGGCCGCCTGGCAGACGGAGCTGCAGGCTGCGGTGTCTGTGCCGGTTATCACGTCCAGTCTGTTGCAGTGCGCCAACCTCCCCGGACCGGGCATCGTGACTTTTGATGCCGCCTCGATGCATGAGAGCTTGTTGCTGCGTGCCGGAGTGCCGGGCGGCACGCCCCTCGAAGGCCTCGCGCCAGGCTGCGAGCTGCAGTCGCGCATCCTCGCCGACGACACCGTGCTCGACCTTGCCCGCGCAGAACAGGATGTGGTGGCCGCCGCCGTGCGCCTGGTGTCGCGCCATCCGCAAGTGCAGAACGTGGTGCTGGAGTGCACCAACATGCCGCCCTACCGCGAGGCGGTGACACAGGCCACTGGCCGGCCGGTGCACGACATGGAAACCTTGATGCTGGCGGCCTGGCGCCGCGTTCAGAGTTCTTCGACGCGGCGGGCCGGGTAGCTGTCCCAGCTCTGGCAGCCCGGGCAGTGCCAGAAATGCTGCCGTGCCTCGAAGCCGCAGGCCGCGCAGCGGTAGCGCTTGAGCGGATTGCTGGCCTGTTCCAGCGCAGCCTGCACGCGCTTTTGCGCGACCGGGTCCGAGAAGGTTTCTCCGCTCAGCCACTGTGCGGCAATCACGAGCGAGGGTTCGCGCTCAAGGTGCTGGAGGTAGCGCGCGCGCGCAGCCTGGGGGTTGCCGCTGAGACCGGCCAGGGCTTCGGTGATGTCCAGCGACGGCGCGTGGGCCTGTGCTTCGTTGAGCAGCTCCACCGCCTCGGCCTGGCGACCGGTGGTCACCGACAGGTCGGCGATCGGGCGCGCCGCCAGTGGCAGGCCCTGCGGGGCCTGGCGGGCCAGCATCTTCAGGCTGTCGAACGCGCCCTGGGCATCCCCCTGCTGGGACCGCAGGGCCGACAGCGCCATCCAGCCGCGCGCCTGTTGCGGCGCACGCTCCACGGCCTTCTTGAGCAGGCGCAGCGCTTCGGCGCCGTCGCCCTTGCTCTGGGCCAGCTCGGCCTCTTCGCAAAGATAGTGCGCCAGCCGCGGGGCAAAGCTGCCCTGGTGGGTGTCTTCCAGCCGCTGCGCCAGTCCTTGCGCCTGTGGCCAGTCGCGCGAACGTTCGGCGATCGCCAGCAGGGCCATCAGGGCCTCGGCCTCGTAGGCGGAACCTTCGAGCTTGTGCAGCGCCGATTCGGCGCGGTCGAGTAGCCCGGCCTTGAGAAAGTCCATCGCCAGCGCATGCTGCGCGCGGTCGCGGTCCTTGCGGTCGAGGTCGGCGCGTGCCAGCAGGTGCTCATGCACGCGCACGGCGCGGTCGTAGTCGCCACGGCGGCGGAACAGGTTGCCCAGCGCAAAGTGCAGTTCGGCGGTGTCTGGGTCGCCTTGCACCGCTTCGATGAAGGCGTCGATGGCCTGGTCCTGCTGCTCGTTGAGCAGGTGGTTCAGGCCACGGAAATAGGCCTTGGGTGTCTGGCGGCTTTCCATGCGCCACTGGCGCAGGTCCAGCCGCGAGGCGACCCAGCCCAGCGCAAAGGCCAGCGGCAGGCCCCAGAGGAGCCAGGTCAGGTCAAGATCCATGCGTCAATGTCTGCGGTGGGGTGGCCACGGCGTCGGGCACCTGGGGTGGCAGCACCGGGGGAGCAGGGGAAAAGCGGGTTTTGCGGCGGGCGCGCAGCCACAGCGGCAGCATCACCACGACGCCCAGCACCACACCGAGCAGCAGGGCGCACAGCAGGATCAGCACCAGCGGCGCCTGCCAGCTGGCACCGAAGAACAGGTGCAGCGTCACGGCGTCCTGGTTGTTCAGCGCGAAGGCGAACAACACAAAAAAAATGGCTGCGTTGAGCAGCCACGTCAGGTACTTCAAATCATCCCCTCTGTGGTGGGACGATTGTAGCGATCAGTCCGGTTTTTTCGGCTCGCGTCCGAGGATCTCGGCCGTCTTGGCATCGACCTGCTCGCGCAGGGCTTTGCCCGGCTTGAAATGCGGCACGCGCTTTTCCGGAATCATCACGCTCTCGCCCGAACGCGGGTTGCGCCCGATGCGGGGGGAGCGGCGGTTGACGGAAAAGCTGCCGAAACCGCGGATCTCGATCCGGTGGCCTTTCACCAGGGCGTCGCCCATCGCATCAAGGATGGCCTTGACGGCAAACTCGGCATCGCGGTGGGTGAGCTGGCTGAAACGGCTGGCCAGGGCTTCGACAAGGTCGCTGCGGGTCATGACTGAAATCGGGCGAGGAATGGTCCGTTACAGCGTCTGGCGCCGCCAATGCCCGAAGGCATCGGCGGTGGGCCATCAGGCCGGATCTCAGTTGTTGCTGTCCAGCTTGGCCTTGAGCAGGGCGCCCAGGTTGGTCGTGCCGGCGTTGCCCGTGTTCTGGTTCAGGCTGGCCATGGCTTCGTTCTGGTCGGCCATGTCCTTGGCCTTGATCGACAGCTGGATGTTGCGGGTCTTGCGATCCACGTTCACCACCACGGCGTTGACTTCGTCGCCTTCCTTGAGCACGTTGCGGGCGTCTTCCACGCGGTCGCGGGAGATTTCCGAAGCGCGCAGGTAGCCGATGACGTCTTCGCCCAGGTCGATTTCAGCGCCCTTGGCGTCCACGGTCTTGACCTTGCCGGTCACCACGGAGCCCTTGTCGTTGACCGACACGAAGGTGCTGAACGGGTCGCCGTCGAGCTGCTTGATGCCCAGGGAGATGCGCTCGCGTTCCACGTCGATGGCCAACACGATGGCTTCGACTTCCTGGCCCTTCTTGAAGTTGCGCACGGCGGCTTCGCCGGCTTCGTTCCAGGACAGGTCGGACAGGTGCACCAGGCCGTCGATACCGGCAGCCAGACCCACGAACACGCCGAAGTCGGTGATCGACTTGATCGGGCCCTTGACGCGGTCACCGCGCTTGGTCTGCTCGGCGAACTCGTGCCAGGGGTTGGCGCGGCACTGCTTCATGCCCAGGGAGATGCGACGCTTGTCTTCGTCGATGTCCAGCACCATGACTTCGACTTCGTCACCCAGCGACACCAGCTTGGACGGGGCCACGTTCTTGTTGGTCCAGTCCATTTCGGAGACGTGCACCAGGCCTTCGATGCCGGGTTCGAGTTCCACGAACGCGCCGTAGTCGGCGATGTTGGTGATCTTGCCGAACATGCGGGTGCCTTGCGGGTAGCGGCGGCCAACGCCCATCCAGGGATCGTCGCCCATCTGCTTCAGACCCAGCGAGACGCGGTGCTTCTCGGTGTCGAACTTCAGGATCTTGGCGGTGATTTCCTGACCCGCCGTCACCACTTCGCTCGGGTGACGGACACGGCGCCAGGCCATGTCGGTGATGTGCAGCAGGCCGTCGATGCCGCCCAGGTCCACGAACGCACCGTATTCGGTGATGTTCTTGACCACGCCGTTGACGATGGCACCTTCCTTGAGGTTTTCCATCAGCTTGGCGCGCTCTTCGCCCATGGAGGCTTCCACCACGGCGCGGCGGCTCAGCACCACGTTGTTGCGCTTGCGGTCGAGCTTGATGACCTTGAATTCCAGGGTCTTGTTCTCGTACGGGGTCAGGTCCTTGGTCGGACGGCTGTCGACCAGAGAGCCCGGCAGGAAGGCGCTGATGCCGTTGACCATGACCTTGAGGCCGCCCTTGACCTTGCTGGAGGTCGTGCCGGTGACGAATTCGCCGGATTCCAGGGCCTTTTCCAGGGCCATCCACGACGCCAGGCGCTTGGCCTTGTCGCGCGACAGCAGGGTGTCGCCGAAGCCGTTTTCGACCGAGTCGATGGCGACGGAGACGAAGTCACCGACCTGGACTTCGAGTTCGCCTTGGTCGTTCTTGAATTCGGCCAGCGGAACATAGGCTTCCGACTTCAGGCCGGCGTTGACCACCACGTGGTTGTGCTCGATGCGCACGACCTCGGCGGTGATGACTTCGCCCGAGCGCATTTCAGCGCGTTTCAGGGACTCTTCGAACAGGGCGGCAAAAGATTCAGACATTGAATTTCCTATAGCCAGTTCAGCGTCGGGGCACAGCACCGCTTGCGCGGCTTGCACGGAAATCGACGGATGGACGGCGTTGACATTGCGGTGCGTGACACCGCGGGTTAAGTGAAAGAACCATCAGGCCTGCGGGTTGTGAACACCCGGCGGGGCCGTCTGGGCCATCGCGATGGCGGATCAGTTGCCCGAATCCACCGGTGTGCCTTGCCACCAGTCCAGAACCTGTTGCACCGAGGTTTCGATGCTCAGGTCGGAGTTGTCCAGCAGCTGGGCGTCTTCGGCGGGCTTCAAGGGGGCGTGAGCCCGGGACATGTCCCGGTGATCACGGGCCTTCAGGTCCGCCAAAAGGTCGTCGATGTTAGCAGGAATTCCCTTGGAAATCAATTGTTTATGGCGTCTCTGGGCCCGCTGTTCGGCGCTCGCGGTCAGGAATACCTTCAAGGCCGCACCCGGGAAGATGACGGTGCCCATGTCGCGCCCGTCGGCCACCAGGCCGGGCAGACGCTGGAAGCCCAGCTGGAGCCCATGCAAGGCTTGCCGGACGGACGGGTACTGCGACACGCGCGAGGCCATGCCGCCGGTGGATTCGAGCCGCAATGGGTCGGTGATGTCGCGACCGCCCAGGAACACTCGGTGGTCCTGGAAGCGCACCGGCAGCCGGGCGGCCAGGCGGGCCAGCGCGGCTTCGTCGTCCAGGTCGATGCCGGCGTCCTGTGCGGCCAGCGCGGCGGCCCGGTAGAGCGCACCCGAATCGAGCAGGTGGTAGCCCAGCCGCTTCGCGACTTCCGAGGCCAGCGTGCCCTTGCCGGACGCGGTGGGGCCGTCGATGCAGATCACGGGAATCCGTTCCACGGGTGTGACGCACAGTTCGAACAGCGCCTCGAAGTAGTCCGGGAAGGTCTTGGCGACGCATTTCGGATCTTCGATGCGCACCCGCACGCCAGCCGGGTTGAACGCGGCCAGCGAAAAACACATGGCGACCCGGTGGTCGTCGTAGGTGTGGATGCTCGCGAACGTCCAGCGGGCGGGGGGCGTGATCCGGATGAAGTCCTGGCCCTCTTCGACCGTGGCGCCGAGCTTTCGGCACTCCTTGGCCATGGCGGCGATGCGGTCGGTTTCCTTGACGCGCCAGCTGGCAATGTTGCGCAGCGTGGTCGTGCCGTCGGCGTACAGCGCCATCACGGCCAGCGTCATGGCAGCGTCGGGGATGTGGTTGCAGTCCAGGTCGATGGCCTTGAGCGGCCACCGTCCCCGGCGAATGTGCAGGCGGTTGGCCTCGCCCGAGATCTCGGCGCCCATGGCGCGAGCCGCCTCGACGAAGCGGATGTCGCCCTGGATCGATGCCAGGCCCACGCCTTCGATGGTCACCCCGTCCGTGCCTTCTCGGGCCGGTGCGATGGCACCCAGCGCAATGAAGTAGCTGGCCGAGGAGGCGTCGCCCTCGACATGCACCAGGCCGGGCGACACATAGCGGCTGCCGGCCGGGATGGTGAAGCGCGACCAGCCTTCGCGCTGCACGTGCACGCCAAAGCGCTGCAGCAGGTTGAGCGTGATCTCGATGTAGGGCTTGGAAATCAGTTCGCCGACGACATCGATCACCACGGGCTGCTCGCGCGCCACCAGCGGAAGGGCCAGCAGCAGGGCGGTCAGGAACTGGCTGGAGACGTCACCGCGCACGCGGATCGGCTGGCCGAGCTTCAGGTCGACCGGCGAGCCGTTGCCCAGCTGCAGCGGCGGGAAGCCTTCCTGCCCGAGGCATTCGACCGGGCAGCCCAGCTGGCGCAGCGCATCGACCAGATCGCCGATGGGGCGTTCGTGCATGCGCGGGATGCCGCTGAGTTCAAAACGGCCACCCTGTTCGGCGGCCAGCAGAGCCAGCGCCGCGGTGAGCGGGCGCATGGCCGTGCCGGCGTTGCCCAGGAACAGCTGGGCGTCCTTGACCGGCAGCTGTCCGCCGAGGCCCTGCACACGGATCACGCCGTCCGGGCGGTGTTCGATGCCGCAACCGAGCTTGGCCAGCGCCGCCAGCATGACGCGCGTGTCGTCCGAGTCGAGCAGGTCGGCGATGTCGGTGTGACCGAGGCTGAGGGCGGCTAGCAGCAGGACGCGGTTGGAAATGCTCTTGGAGCCGGGCAGGCGGACTGTGCCGCCCGCGCTCTGCAGAGCCGGGATGTCGAGATGGTCGATGGCGTACATGCGCGGGAAGGTCGTCAGCTCTGGGGCTTGTGGGCGTTCATGCGCCAGTTCGAACGTGCCTGGCTGGCCTTGTCGATCAGGGCTTCGAGGGCGTCGGGGTCGCTGGAGGCGACGGCGGCCTCGAATGCGTGCAGGGCCCGCTGGAACTGGCGCGATTGCGCGATCAGCTCTTCGCGGTTGGATGTGAGGATGTCGCGCCAGATGCTGGGATCGCTGGCCGCGATGCGGGTGAAGTCGCGAAATCCCGGGCCGGCCAGCGACAGGAACTGCTTGCCGTTCTCCTGGCCGGTGATGGCGTTCATCAGGGCAAAGGCGATCATGTGCGGCAGGTGGCTGACGGCGGCGTAGGCCGCGTCGTGCGATTCGGGCGACATGACCTGCACATGGCAACCCAGTGCGGTCCACAGCTGGGTGGCCTTGTCGACCTGGGGCGCGTCGGTGCGCTCGATCGGGGTCAGGATGACCTGGCGGCCGTGGTACAGCTCGGCGTCCGCGTGCTCCACGCCAGCCTGCTCCTTGCCGGCGATCGGGTGCGCAGGCACGAACACACCGACCTGGTCCTTGAGCACCCGGCGAGCGGCATCGATCACCTCGCGCTTGGTCGAGCCGACGTCCATCACCAGCGTGTCCTTGGACAGCAGGTGGCGGATCGCCTTGAAGGTCGCTTCGGTGGCCGAGACCGGCACCGCCAGCAGCACCAGGTCGGCGCCCGAGACGGCCAGCAGTGCCGATGGCGCCTCGATGTCGATCACGCCCATCTGGCGCGCACGCTCGGTGGTGGACGGCGACTTGCTGTAGCCGACCACGCGCTTGACCAGTCCGGCCTTCTTCAGGGCCAGTGCAAACGAGCCGCCCATCAGCCCGCAGCCGATCAGGCCCAGTTGTTCGAATTTCACAGGGGTCGCGGCCATGTCACTCGCTGACCGGGTAGGCACCCAGCACTTTGTAGAACGCGCACAGGCCCTGGAGTTCTTTCAGGGCCGCTGCGACGTGGGGTTGGGTAGGGTGTCCGGCAATGTCGATGTAGAAGTAGTACTCCCACTGGCCGGACTTGGCCGGGCGCGACTCGAACCGCGTCATCGACACGCCGTTGTTCTTCAGCGGCACCAGCAGGTCGTGCACCGCCCCCGGCCGGTTGGGCACCGACACCACCAGGCTGGTGCAGTCCTTGCCCGAGGCTGGCGGCATGGCCAGGGTCTGGGGCAGGGCGATCACGGCGAAACGCGTGCGGTTGTAGGCCTCGTCCTGGATCGCGTGGGCCACGATGTGCAGGCCGAACTGTGCGGCGGCGCGTTCGCTGGCCAGACCGGCCCAGGCCGGGTTGGTGGCGGCCAGCCTGGCACCTTCGGCGTTGCTGGACACCGCGCGGCGTTCGGCATTGGGCAGGTGCTGCGTGAGCCAGCCCTGGCACTGCGCCAGTGCCTGCGGATGGGCCATCACGACCTCGATGCCGTCGAGGTGGTTGACCTGGCGCAGCAGGTTGTGCCGCACCAGCAGGCTGACTTCGCCCACCACATGCACGGGGGAGCGCAGGAACAGGTCCAGCGAACGGGCGACCACACCTTCGGTGGAGTTCTCCATGCCGACCACGCCGTATTGCGCCGTGCCCGCCGCCGTGGCGTGGAACACCTCGTCGAAGTTGGCGCAATAGATCATGTTCGCGGCGCTGCCGAAGAACTCGATCGCCGCCTGTTCGCAGAAGGTGCCTTGCGGACCCAGCACTGCCACGCGCTGCGGCGCTTCCAGCGCCAGGCAGGCCGACATGATCTCGCGCCAGATCGACGCCACATGCTGGTTGAGCAGCGGCCCCTGGTTGGCGCCCTGGATCTTCTCGATCACCTGGGCCACGCGGTCCGGCCGGAAGAAAGGCGATCCTTCCGCGCGCTTGATCTCGCCCACCTTCTCGGCCACGTTGGCGCGCTGGTTGAGCAGCGAGAGCAGTTGCTGGTCGATGCTGTCGATCTGCACCCGCAGGGCGCCCAGCGCCTCGGATTGAACGGGTTTTGGGGTGGTCATGCGCTGGTCTTTTCGAAATCACGCAGATAGTCCACCAGCGCCTGCACGCCAGCCAGGGGCATGGCGTTGTAGATGCTGGCGCGCATGCCGCCGACCGACTTGTGGCCCTTGAGCTGCAGCAGGCCGCGCTCCTTGGCGCCCGCGAGGAAGGCCTCGTTGCGCGACTCGTCGCGCAGGAAGAAGGGCACGTTCATGCGCGAACGGCAATCCCTGGCAACCTTGTTCACGTAGAACTCGGAGCGGTCGATGAAGTTGTAGAGCAGGGTGGCCTTGGCGATGTTGCGCTCTTCCATGGCCGCGATGCCGGTGAAGGCGCCTTCCTTCTGGCGCTTGAGCCACTGGAACACCAGGCCCGCCATGTAGATGCTGTAGGTCGGGGGCGTGTTGTACATGGAGCCGTTGTCGGCCACGGTCTTGTAGTCGAATGCGCTCGGGCAGATCGACAGCGCCTGGCCCAGCAGGTCTTCGCGCACCACCACCAGCGTCACGCCGGCCGGGCCGAGATTCTTCTGCGCGCCACCGAAAGCCAGGCCGACACGGCTCCAGTCCACCGGGCGCGAAGCCACGTGTGACGAAAAATCGATCACCAGCGGGGCCTTGCTGCCCAGCGCCTTGAGGTCGGGCAGTTCGTGGAACTCCACGCCGTGGATGGTCTCGTTGCTGCAGAGGTGCACGTACTGTGCGTCCGCGCCCAGCTTCCAGCTGGCCGGCGCGGGCAGGCTGGTGTGGCCGTCGGCCTCGTTGCTGGCGATCACGGTCGGGGCAGCGTACTTGCGGGCTTCCTTGGCCGATTTCTGGCTCCAGCTGCCGGTGACCACGAAGTCCGCCGCGCCGCCACGCGAGAGGTTCAGCGGCACGATGGCGTTTTCCGCCAGTCCGCCGCCCTGCATGAACAGGATGCGGAAGTTCGCCGGCACCGCCAGCAGTTCACGCAGATCGGCTTCGGCCTGTGCGGCGATGGACATGAACTCCTTGCCGCGGTGGCTCATCTCCATCACGCCCATGCCGCTGCCGTTCCAGTCCAGCATTTCGGCCGCGGCCTGCTGCAGCACCTCTTCGGGCATGGCGGCCGGACCGGCCGAGAAGTTGTACGGGCGCTGCGTCATTCGGCGTCACCTGCCGTGTCGTCTGCGCCCTCGGCCGCATCGCCGGCGTTCGCGTCCACGTTGGCATCGTTCTCAACGATGCGCTGAAGACCGGACAGCTCGGCGCCTTCGTCCAGCGCGATCAGCGTCACGCCCTGCGTGGCGCGGCCCATCTCGCGGATCTCGCTCACACGGGTGCGCACCAGCACGCCCTTGTCGGTGATCAGCATGATCTCGTCTTCGCTGTGCACCAGGGTGGCCGCGACCACCTTGCCGTTGCGTTCGCTCTGCTGGATGGCGATCATGCCCTTGGTACCGCGGCCGTGGCGGGTGTATTCGCCGATCGGCGTGCGCTTGCCGTAGCCGTTGATGGTCGCGGTCAGCACGCTCTGCTGCTCGTCCTCGGCCACCAGCATGGCGATCACGCTCTGGCCGTCTTCGATGGTCATGCCACGCACGCCGCGCGCATTGCGACCGAGCGGTCGCACGTCGTTTTCGTCGAAGCGCACGGCCTTGCCTCCGTCGCTGAACAGCATCACGTCGTGCTGGCCATCGGTCAGCGCGGCGCCGATCAGGAAGTCGCCTTCATCGAGGTTGACCGCGATGATGCCGCCCTTGCGCGGGTTGCTGAATTCGTCCAGCGAGGTCTTCTTCACCGTGCCCATGCTGGTCGCCATGAACACGAAGCGGTTGTCCGGGAAGCTGCGGGCGTCGCCGGTCAGCGGCAGCACCACGTTGATCTTCTCGCCGTCCTGCAGCGGGAACATGTTGACGATGGGGCGGCCACGCGAGCCGCGCGAACCGGCGGGCACTTCCCAGACCTTGAGCCAGTACAGGCGGCCCCGGTTGGAGAAGCACAGGATGTAGTCGTGCGTGTTGGCGATGAAGAGCTGGTCGATCCAGTCGTCTTCCTTGGTCGCCGTGGCCTGCTTGCCGCGGCCGCCGCGCTTCTGGGCGCGGTATTCGGACAGCGGCTGGCTCTTGATGTAGCCACTGTGCGATAGCGTGACCACCATGTCGGTGGGCGTGATCAGGTCTTCGGTGCTCAGATCCTGCGCGCTGTGCTCGATCTCGCTGCGGCGGGCGCCCAGCTTGGTCTGGCCGAACTCGTTCTTCACCGCCACCAGTTCTTCCCCGATGATGGTCGAGACACGTTCCGGCTTGGCCAGGATGTCCAGCAGGTCGTCGATGACCGCCATCACATCTTTGTACTCGGCGACGATCTTGTCCTGCTCCAGGCCGGTCAGGCGCTGCAGGCGCATCTGCAGGATTTCCTGGGCCTGCGTTTCCGAGAGGCGGTACAGGCCATCGGCCTGCATGCCGAACTCGCGCTCCAGACCTTCGGGGCGGTAGTCGTCGGCGCTGACCGTGCCGCCGTCCTGCTTGGCCCGGGTCAGCATCTCGCGCACCAGCTGGCTGTCCCAGCTGCGGGTCATCAGCTCGGCCTTGGCCACCGGCGGGGTGGGGCTCTCGCGGATGATCTTGATGAACTCGTCGATGTTGGCCAGCGCGACCGCCAGACCTTCGAGCACGTGGCCGCGCTCGCGGGCCTTGCGCAGCTCGAACACCGTGCGGCGGGTCACCACCTCGCGGCGGTGCTCCAGGAACACCGTGATCAGGTCCTTGAGGTTGCACAACTTGGGCTGACCGTCGATCAGCGCCACCATGTTGATGCCGAAGGTGTCCTGCAGCTGCGTCTGCTTGTACAGGTTGTTGAGCACCACCTCGGGCACTTCGCCGCGCTTGAGTTCGATCACCAGGCGCATGCCGGACTTGTCGGACTCGTCCTGGATGTGGCTGATGCCTTCGAGCTTCTTCTCGTGCACCAGCTCGGCGATGCGCTCCTGCAGTGTCTTCTTGTTGACCTGGTAGGGGATCTCGTCAACGATGATCGCCTGGCGCTGGCCCTTGTCGATGTCTTCGAAATGGCACTTGGCGCGCATCACCACGCGGCCACGGCCGGTGCGGTAGCCGTCCTTGACGCCGTTGATGCCATAGATGATGCCGCCGGTGGGGAAGTCCGGCGCCGGGATGATTTCCATCAGCTCGTCGATGGAGCAGTCCGGGTTCTTGAGCGAATGCAGGCAGGCGTCCACCACCTCGTTCAGGTTGTGTGGCGGGATGTTGGTCGCCATGCCGACCGCGATGCCACCCGAGCCGTTGACCAGCAGGTTGGGCAGGCGGGTCGGCAGCACCAGCGGCTCTTTTTCCGAACCGTCGTAGTTGGGACCGAAATCCACCGTTTCCTTGTCGATGTCCGCGAGCATCTCGTGCGCGATCTTGGACATGCGGATTTCGGTGTAGCGCATGGCCGCTGCGTTGTCGCCGTCGACCGAGCCGAAGTTGCCCTGGCCGTCGACCAGCATGTGACGCAATGAAAAATCCTGCGCCATCCGAACGATGGTGTCGTACACCGCGCTGTCGCCGTGCGGGTGGTATTTACCGATCACGTCGCCCACGATACGGGCCGACTTCTTGTACGGCCGGTTCCAGTCGTTGTTGAGCTCGTGCATGGCGTACAGCACGCGGCGGTGCACCGGCTTGAGACCGTCGCGGGCATCCGGCAGGGCGCGCCCCACGATCACGCTCATGGCGTAGTCGAGGTAGCTGCGGCGCATTTCCTCTTCAAGGCTGATCGGCAGGGTTTCTTTGGCGAACTGGGTCATGAGCGTTGAAGAGGTCTGAAGTCGTCTGGGGAAAACCGATCAATTTTAGTGGACAGGGGGATGGGCACTTCGGGCGTGTCTGTGTTGTGTGTGGGCAACGAGTGGCCCGGCCAGGCCGTCGTGGTTGTCCCGGGGCCGACCCAGGCAAATTGAATGCTTGTGGCACAATGATTTGAGCGTTTCTGGTGGTGGTCACCTTGAGCGCGCTCATTCGAAATCAGCCGTCTGCGGCTTACTCCAAGAGGAAAACCATGAAAAAACTGAACTCAGTGGCAATGCTGTTCGCAACCGCCGCCATGGCATCGGCCGCTTTCGCTGCTCCCTCCAGCGGTACTGCGACGAACGACAACTGGCGCAGCGGCCATGGCAACCTCCAGTGGAAGAACGGTGACGGCACCCTGTGCTGGCGCGATGCCAACTGGACCCCCGCCACCGCTGCCAAGGGCTGCGACGGCGAAATCATTCCCGCACCGGCGCCTGCTCCCGCACCGGCTCCGGTCGCAGCTCCCGCACCGGCCCCGGCGCCTGCTCCCGCACCGGCTCCCGCTCCCGCCGCTCCGGCCGCCACCAAGGTGACCTACGCCGCTGACGCTTTCTTCGACTTCGACAAGGCTGTGCTCAAGCCCGAAGGCAAGGCCAAGCTGGACGACCTGGCCGACAAGGTCAAGGGCATCAACCTCGAAGTCGTGATCGCCGTGGGCCACACCGACTCCAAGGGCACCGACGCCTACAACCAGAAGCTGTCTGTCCGCCGCGCCGAAGCCGTCAAGGCCTATCTGGTGAGCAAGGGCATCGAAAGCAACCGTGTCTACACCGAAGGCAAGGGCGAAGGCCAGCCGGTGGCCGACAACGCCACCAAGGAAGGCCGCGCCAAGAACCGTCGCGTGGAAGTCGAAGTGGTCGGTACCCGCACCAACAAGTAAGACTTGCCCGGCTCGTCTTGCCAAGAAAACCCCAGGCGTGCAAACGCCCGGGGTTTTTTTTCGCCCTGTCGCATGGGAGGGGTGGTCGCGGCGGTGCTGGTCATCGGGGTGGCCCGTGCAGAGGCCTTGCCGCTGCCGGATGAGTGCCTGCAGGCCATGGAACTGCCGGCGGAACGGAGGGTCCTGCTGGGCGTGCTGTCGCCACGCATGGTCTACAGCATGACGGAGTGGCCGAGGATGCGGGCCACGGCCGAGGCCGAGGGCTTCGAGGTCATCGCCTGGCGTTCACCGCTGGTCCCGGAGGCGGAGTGGCGTTCTGCCGTGAGGCAGGCGGGATGGGCCCGAGATGCTTCGAGGCCGGTTCCCGCTGCCTGCATGGCCTGGCTGGGGCGTCCGAACCATTTCCCATACAGCCGCGTGATCGGAACGGAGGGCATGCATCCCTGGCCGATCTGGGGCGTTCTGCCGGAGGCTGCATGGGTCGAATCGCTGCGATGCCGGCGGGATGCCCTGGCTGCTGCCGGTCGGGGCTGCGCGCCATGAATGGCCGTGTCCTCATTCCAGTCGCCTTGCTGTTCGCGGGGCTGGCCACCTGGTCCAGTGGCGCCACCGGGCGCACAGAGGCGCTGGCGTGCATT
The DNA here is from genome assembly GCF_051857515.1 of Hydrogenophaga sedimenti. NCBI lineage: Bacteria > Pseudomonadati > Pseudomonadota > Betaproteobacteria > Burkholderiales > Comamonadaceae > Hydrogenophaga > Hydrogenophaga sedimenti. The sequence continues at coordinate 161,479 of NZ_JBPZHA010000009.1, read as the reverse complement.
CCGGCCGTCAGCTATCTGGCGCTGGATGGCCCCATGGTGGGGCTGGACAGCAATGGCGTGCCGGCTCTAGGGACCTATGAGCGCATCAGTCCGGACGGCCGGTTTGTCCTGCGTTCGTATTCGGGAGCGCTGCTCGGAGAGGTTTCTCTGATCGAACTGCCTGGCGACGGCTCGACGGTGGTCACGCGTGTGTTTCGCACGCCGCTGAGCAATGAGGCGTTTCCGGTGCAGGGGAGCTGGCGTTACCTTGTCGATGTCGATGGGCGGCATTTCCGGTTGCGCGATGTGCTGCGCCAGCAGCAGAAAGCCGTGCCCCTGTTCCAGGGCGGGATGCGGGGGTTCTATGCGGCCGCCTCCGAGCTGGATCTTGCTGCGGCGGCCGATCCCGCGCTGGTCTGGATCCGTTCGATGAGTTGGCCGCAGGGCGATCGCGCCGGCCAGGGGACCGGGCCTTTGCAGGTTCGGACGATCGGGGTGAGGGATACCGGCGACAAGGCGGAGGTGGTGGCCGACACCGGTCCGCAATTCATCTGCGGCTCCCGTCATGCGACCGACGGAGGTGTGTACACGCTGCCCATGATCTCGGTCGACGGCAAGGAGTTCTCGGCCATTCCCATCAACCCGCGGGCGGGCCAGCCCTCGATGCGTGTCTACGGGTTGGCAGCGACGGTCCCGGGCGAGCAGCACGCCTGCGATCTGCGCATGGACCTGAAGGCTTCGCCGGGCAAGGCGGTGTTCGCCTTCGCCGGGAGGGCTTCGGCCATGCTGGCCTACACCCACAACGCCAGCGTCTATTTCGTCGACCGGCGCGCCGAGCTGCAGGACCAGGTGTTCCGCATCGACGATGAACGGACCCAGGTGCTGGCCAGCGCCTTTCCAGGGTTCACGAAGGACGGGCGCATCGTGTTCGGGGCCAGCTGGAAGGATTGTTCCGCCCAGGGCGCCTGCGTGAACCGCTCGGGGTACGTGGTCGCCGACCCCTACCAGAACGCCGACTACCGCCAGCAGCTTCAACGCTTCGGGCTGCGCGCCGACAAGGCGTGTATCACCCAGGCCGATGTCCGCAGCGAGCGTCAGCGATTCGCCGATGCCTGGGGCCTGTCGCGCTGAGGCCATGGGAGAATCGGCGGCATGAGCACCGTCAACGCCGATCCGGCCGAACTGGCCAAATTCTCCGACCTGGCCCACCGCTGGTGGGACCCTGAGAGCGAATTCCGTCCCCTGCACCAGATCAACCCGTTGCGGTTGGGCTGGCTCGACGGTCTGGCGCCACTGGCGGGCCAGCGCGTGCTGGACATCGGTTGCGGTGGCGGCATTCTGTCCGATTCGATGGCCCGCAAGGGGGCTGACGTCACCGGCATCGACCTGTCGACCAAGGCCCTGAAGGTGGCTCAGTTGCATGCTCTGGAAGCCGGCACCACCGGGGTGAACTACCGCGAGATCAGTGCCGAGGCGATGGCGCTGGAGCAACCGGCGTCGTTCGACGTGGTGACCTGCATGGAAATGCTGGAGCACGTGCCCGATCCGTCCTCCGTGGTCCGCGCCTGCGCCTCGCTGGTGAAGCCGGGGGGGTGGGTGTTCTTCTCGACCATCAACCGCAACCCGAAGTCGTTCCTGTTTGCCATCGTCGGGGCGGAGTACCTGCTGCGCATGCTGCCCAAGGGCACGCACGAGTACGCCAAGATGATCCGGCCCAGTGAACTGGCGTCGTACTGCCGTGCGGCCGACCTGTCGCTGCAGCAGACGCGGGGCATGGAATACAACCCGCTGACCCAGCGCTACTGGCTCAGCGACGACACGAGCGTGAACTACCTGGTTGCCACCCGCCGGCCATGACGCCGTTTGCCGGCATCCGCTGTGTGCTGTTCGATCTGGACGGCACGTTGATCGACAGTGCCCCCGACCTGGCCGGTGCCGCGAATGCGATGCGCGAGTGCCGCGGGCTCGCGCCGCTGCCGCTGGAACGGTACCGGTCGCACTCGGGTTCCGGTGCGCGTGGCATGTTGAAGGTGGCCTTCGGGGTTGAACCCGGCCACGCCAGCTTCGATGCGCTCAAGCAAGCGTTCTTCGACGAGTACCAGCAGCGTCTGACGCTGAACACCCGCGCCTTCGATGGTGTGGACCGTTTGATCCGCGCCTTGTCCGGGGCAGGGTTGCCGTGGGGCGTGGTGACCAACAAGGGGCAGCGGTTCACCGTTCCGTTGTTGCAAGCCATGCCGCTGTTCCGCACGGCCGCCACCGTGATCAGCGGCGACACCACCCCGCACGCCAAGCCGCACCCGGCCCCGCTGCTGGAAGCTTCAAGGCAGGTCGGGCTGGCGCCGGCTTCCTGCCTGTATGTGGGCGACGATGTCCGTGATGTGCAAGCCGGACGGGCGGCGGGCATGAGCACCGTGGCGGCGCTGTACGGTTATCTGGGGCCGGACGCCGATGTGGCGGCCTGGGGGGCAGATCGCACGATTTCTGCACCCGAAGAGCTCTTGAAATGGCTGGAACTGCCTTAAACTGACGGGTTCAGGGGCTGCACTGGTTTCGACGTGGGTTCGGACACGCAGCAGGGCATGTCGAGGTTCTGTCACCTCGTTAAACCGCAGAAAAAAACTAACTGCAAACGACGAACGTTTCGCACTCGCCGCTTAATTGCCGGTGAGCTTTGCAACAGCAGGCCTATGGGCTGGGCAAGGGTCCGAACGGCGCAAGCCGCAAGGGTCCAGGCTGCAAAGATAATTTCATAGGCTGGTCGGTCGCCGGGCAACTTGGCGGCCGACGAGATCCAAGGTTGCTGGCGTCCCGCAAAGCGTGCTGCTGCGCGTTGCGGGAAGCGAGATCCAAAACAGACGGCTACACATGTAGAACTGCGCGAAGAAGGCTTGCGGACGGGGGTTCAAATCCCCCCAGCTCCACCACTCAACAGCCCCTCGGTCGACAACGACCGGGGGGCTTTGCTTTTGGCGTCTCATGCTGGCACTGGGCGAAGTATTGTTTTCACAGGGTTTTGGCACCCGGCGCGTCTGCAGCGGTCTGGTGCAGATGGGGCACGTCCAGCTGGGCGAGGAGCGCCTGGCTTGCGAGGATCCTGGTCTGGAGGTGGACACCGACGGCCTGGTGTTCTGGGTGCAGGGCGTGCGCTGGCAATACCAGGAGCGTGCCTATCTGATGCTGCACAAGCCGGCCGGTTACGAGTGCTCGCAGAAACCCAGCACCTATCCCAGCGTCTATACCCTGTTGCCGGGGCCTTTGCGGCAGCGTGGCGGTGGTGCCGCGGCAGGGGTGCAGGCCGTGGGCCGGCTCGATCAGGACACGACCGGTCTGCTGCTGATGACCGACGATGGAAAGTTCATCCATCGCCTGACCTCACCCCGTCACCACGTGCCCAAGGTCTATGAGGTCACGGTCAAACACCCGCTTGATGATCGGCAGGTGTCCAGGCTGCTGGAAGGGGTGGTGCTGGACGACGACCCGGCGCCGGTGCGCGCCGCAGAATGCCGGGCCGTTGGAACGCATGCCTTGGAGCTGACACTGACCGAGGGCAAATACCACCAGGTCAAACGCATGGTGGCGGCGGTGGGCAACCGGGTCGAGGCTCTGCACCGTTCGCGCATCGGTGAGCTCAGCCTGGCGGAGGATCTGCCCGCGGGCCAGTGGCGCTGGCTGACCGGTGACGAAGTGGATGCGCTGACCCGCAAGCGGGCGTAGGGCCGGTTTCAGAGCAGATCGCCCTTGCGGCTGTCCAGCGGGATGATGAACGAGTTGTCCTGCCACTGCGAGCCGAGATCGCTGACGCGGGAGTCGCCAGTCGTGCTGCCCGGCCAGGTCGACAGCGGGCTGAAGTCGCTGTGGCGGTTGTTGCGCTGGCGGGTGATGGCCGAGCGCAGGTTGGCTTGCGCCGCGATGATGGCCCGCTCTTCCTGCTCGCGTTCCCGCAGGGTCTGCGCCGTCGGCGTCTCACCCAGGAACTCGGCACGGATCTCGGAAACGGTCGGCAGGTTGGACGAGCGCACCACCCAGTAGGGCAGACCGCACTGGGTCAGCAGGGAGTGTTTGATCTGCCGGGTGCTTCTCGGAATGCCGGTGCGGCCCGGGACATCGACGCAGCCGACCACGCGGCCGTCGGTCTTGCAGATGGTGAACGTGCTGTAGACGCCGCCCAGCAGGCGGTACCACTCCATGCCTTCCTCCCGGTTGCGCGGCAGCGTGAAGCGCGTGACCGGCAGCTTGATCATCACGTGATGGTCGTAGAACGCGCGTCCCAGCCAGTGCCAGACCTGGAGTTCTTCGGTGTTGGCAATGGCGCGGGTGTCCAGGGGCCATTGCTTGGGAATCCGCCGCCGGGCCTTGGTCTTGCGCGCATCCCAGGCGCGGTACAGCAGCGCGCCGACACCCAGAAGGGCGGGCGCGAGCAGGGCCAGCAGCCAGGGATTGCTCAACAAGTTCATGGAAAAAGTCGGAAAGCCGAGTTACCAAATGTATTGAATCGGCCGGTAAGCAGGGGGTAAGTGTCGCAATCTGACACGGGAAGAACGTGAATTCCTTGGTGATGAAGGCGTACTTTCAGGCTGGCATGGGCCGGCCTGACCGCAGCGGATGTCCAAAACGGGGGATGAGGTTGGCGTACCGGCGGCGGATGTCCGCAGGACGGGGCAGTCACCCTGGAGGGCGAAGCCCTGAAAACCGGCGGCAATTGTGCCCAAACCGGGGCGAATGGCATATCCCGCGAATGTGGGAGGCGCCAGACTCAGGCCAGATCCCGCAAAAAGCCGCTCAGGCTGGTCGTCAGCAGGTCGGGCTGGTCGCGGTGGGGGCTGTGTCCGCAGTCGGGCAGCGCCAGCAGGGTGGCCCCGGGCACCGCGGCCTGGACGGATCTGAGCTGGTCCATGCTGCCGTACTCATCGTCCAGCCCCTGGATGGCCAGCAACGGAGCACGGATCGACTGGCAGTCGCTGCGGATGTCGAAGCTCCGGAAGGCGGGACTGAGCCAGACGTCGTTCCACTGCCAGAACGCGTTGTCGACATCCCGGTGATGGCGGGCCAGACGTTGCCGCAGGCCGCGCTCGCCGGGGTCGGCCAGGTAGGCCTGCCGCGCCTGTTCGATCGACCGGATTGACACCTCCTCGACAAACAGGTGCGGAGCCATCACCACGCAGGCAGAGACGGGATGGCGGCTGGCGTGCAGCAGGGCGATGGTGGCACCGTCCGAATGCCCGACGAGCACGGGTTGGCGGATGTCCAGCCGACACAGCAGTTCCGGCAGCACTTCCAGAGCCTCCCGGTGCATGTAGTCGGGTTCGTGGCGGCCGATGTGCCAGAAGCCGTCCATCCGGGATTCGCCCCGGACATCCCGGACCGGGTCGGATTGCCCATAGCCGCGGCGGGAGAACAGCCAGCCGGCCCGGCCCGTGGCCGCACACACTTCGCGCGGCCAGTCCCGGCCCCGTTGCGCCCACAGGGACACGCTGCCCAGACCTTCGTGCAGGAACAGCAGCGGGGCCACTTCGGGTGAGCCGGGGATGTGTGCCATTTCCAGTCGCACACCGTGAATGTCGACACTGTCCAATCGGTTCTCCTCGGGCGGGGCAGCGCCGGACCACAGCGAAAACCTGTATTCTGACCGGATGACTCAGCTCTTCGATTCGTTCTGGCGCGCGGTGGCCTATTGCATGCATCCGCGGGTCATCGGTCTTTCGTTCCTGCCGCTGGTGTTGATGGTGGCGCTGTCGTTTGGCCTGGGCTATTTCGGCTGGGACTTTGCCGTCCAGGCGGTGTCCGACTGGCTCCAGGCCTGGTCGCTGGTGCAGAGTTTCCTGGGCTGGCTCGATGGTGTCGGCCTGGGGTACCTGCGCACGGTGTTTGCGCCGCTGGTGGTGCTGGTGCTGGCGACGCCGGTGATCGTGCTGCTGAGCCTGCTGCTGGTCGCGTTTTTCATGACGCCGGCGATGGTGGATCTGGTCGGGCAGCGCCGCTTTGCATCACTGGACAAGAAGCGCGGCGGGTCCCTGTGGGTCAGCCTGGCCTGGTCGCTGGGGTCCACCGTGGTGGCGGCGGTGGCGCTGGTGCTGTCGATGCCGTTCTGGCTGGTGCCGCCGCTGGTCCTCATCCTGCCGCCGCTGATCTGGGGCTGGCTGACCTACCGTGTATTCGCCTTCGACGCGCTTTCGTTGCATGCCAGCACCGCCGAGCGCAAGACCATCCTGCGCGAGCACCGTGGCAGCCTGCTGCTGATGGGCGTGATCAGTGGCTACCTGGGCGCGGCGCCCAGTCTGCTGTGGGCGTCGGGTGCGATGTTTGTCGCCCTGGCGCCGTTGCTGGTGCCGGTGGCGATCTGGATCTACACGCTGGTGTTCGCTTTCTCGTCGCTCTGGTTTGCCCACTTCTGCCTTGCGGCCCTGCAGAAGCTGCGGGCACAGACCGCGGTGGAGGTGGTGGACGCCGTTCCCGGTCAGGCCAGTGGTACCGCGGTCCCTTTGCCGCCGTCTCCGGCCGGTGGAGGCGAACTGCTTCCGCCCCAGTCCTGACGCACACCATGGAAAACACACCGGTCTCCACGCCTGTCTTCGGCCTCATCATCGTTGGCGACGAAATCCTGTCGGGCAAGCGCGCCGACAAACACCTGCCCAAGGTGATCGAACTGCTGTCGGCGCGTGGGCTGTCGCTGTCGTGGGCGCGCTGCATTGGCGATGACCGCCAACGCATCACCGGGGCGCTGCGCGACGCGTTCGCCAGCAGCGACATCGTGTTCAGTTGCGGCGGCATTGGGGCGACGCCCGATGACCACACCCGGCAGTGCGCGGCGGCGGCCCTGGGGCTGGAATTGGTGCTGCATCCGCAGGCGCGCGACCTGATCGAGCAGCGGATGAAGGACCTGGCCTCCGAGCGGGGCGAGACCTACGACCCGGACCGGCCCGACAACGTGCACCGTTTCAACATGGGCGTGTTTCCAGACGGCGCGCGGATCATTCCCAACCCCTACAACAAGATCCCGGGCTTCAGCTGCGACGGGTCCGGCGGCGGGACGGTGCATTTCGTGCCCGGGTTTCCGGTCATGGCCTGGCCAATGATCGAATCGCTGCTGGACAGTCAATATGGGCATCTGCACCGGCGCGGCGAGTGGCTGGAGCGTTCGGTTGTGGTCAAGGGGGCGATGGAGGCGACGCTGACACCTCTGATGGAGGCCATTGAACGTGGGCATCCCGTCAAGGTCTTCAGCCTGCCCAGCGTCGATCACCCGGAGCATGGGCGCCACATTGAACTGGGGGTCAAGGGCACGCCCGACGCGGTGGCCGCGGCCTTCCCGGATCTGCTGGCCGGGTTGCGGCAGCATGGTGCCGACCTAGGCCCTGAATTGGTGCGAAATTGATTGCACCAAAATAGATCATCAAAAGACACCAATTTGGTGCGTTTATGACGAGGGGATGCGATGACCCCTCTTCAGAATTCCGGTGAGCCGGTCGCGCTGGTGGGCGCTTTCCGGGCCGGGGTGGCCCACGGACTGCATGGATAATGCGCGTTGGGCAAGCCAGCCGCTGTCGGTCCGGTTCAGATCGGAATCTGGTGGCACAGAAACTGCTTTTTCCCTTCGCGATTCCACCCACACAGCAACAGGAGCTTTTTGATGGCCAAGACCGTCGCAGACGTGATGCAACTGGTGAAAGACAACGAAGTCAAATTCGTCGACTTCCGTTTCACCGACACCCGTGGCAAGCAGCACCACACCACGGTGCCCGTTTCCCACTTTGACGAAGACAAGTTCATTTCCGGCCACGCCTTTGACGGCTCCTCCATCGCTGGCTGGAAGGGCATCGAAGCATCGGACATGCAGCTGATCCCCGATCCGAACACCGCCAACATCGATCCCTTCTTCGAAGAGACCACGCTGATCCTGTCCTGCGACGTGATCGAGCCGGCCGACGGCAAGTCCTACGATCGCGACCCCCGCTCCATCGCCAAGCGCGCTGAAGCCTACCTGAAGGCATCTGGCCTGGGCGACACCGCCTACTTCGGTCCGGAACCCGAATTCTTCCTGTTCGATGGCGTGCGCTGGAGCACCGAGCCGGGCCGCAGCTTCTACGAAATCGAAGAGTACGAAGCTCCCTGGAACACCGGTGCCAAGCTCGAAGGCGGCAACCGTGGCCACCGTCCGTCCGTCAAGGGCGGTTACTTCCCCGTGCCCCCGGTCGACAGCACGCAAGACATGCGCGCCGAGATGGCCCTGATCCTGGAAAGCCTGGGCATTCCCGTCGAAGTGTTCCACCACGAAGTGGCCGGCGCTGGTCAGAACGAAATCGGTACCCGTTTCTCGACCTTGGTCGAGCGCGCCGACTGGACCGTGCTGCAGAAGTACGTGATCCAGAACGTGGCGAACGCCTACGGCAAGACCGCCACCTTCATGCCCAAGCCCTACCACGGTGACAACGGTTCCGGCATGCACGTGCACCAGTCCGTGTGGAAAGACGGCAAGAACCTGTTCGCCGGCGACGGTTACGCCGGCCTGTCCGAGTTCGCGCTGTACTACATCGGCGGCATCATCAAGCACGCCCGTGCCCTGAACGCCATCACCAACCCGGGCACGAACTCGTACAAGCGTCTGGTGCCCCACTTCGAAGCCCCGGTGAAGCTGGCCTACTCGGCCAAGAACCGCTCGGCCTCGATCCGCATCCCGTACGTGGCCAACCCCAAGGGTCGTCGTGTGGAAGCCCGCTTCCCCGATCCCCTGATGAACCCGTACCTGGGCTTCGCGGCCCTGCTGATGGCCGGTCTGGACGGCGTGGAAAACAAGATCCATCCGGGCGAAGCCGCCACCAAGGATCTGTACCACCTGCCGCCGGAAGAGGACAAGCTGGTGCCGACCGTCTGCCACAGCCTGGACCAGGCGCTGGAGTATCTGGACAAGGACCGCGCCTTCCTGACCAAGGGCGGCGTGTTCACCGACTCCATGCTGGACGCCTACATCGACCTGAAGATGACCGAAGTCAACCGCAGCCGCATCGAAGTGGCGCCGGTCGAATTCGACATGTACTTCAGCCTGTGATTGGCCACCCGGGTTTTCCGGGTGTTCCAGGCAAAGAGGACGGCTTCGGCCGTCCTTTTTTTTGTGCCGTCCGCGGGCAAACCAGGGATTCCGGGTCGGGCTCTGGCAATATCGCGCCAATTTTTCGGCCATACTGAAAGATGCCGATGTTTGCGCCCCTGGCGCCAGGAGTGTCCGTGTTGTCCCTATCCGTTGCCGTGGATCCGTTGAAGGTGGTTGCCCTGCTGGCCGTTGCTGCCTGCCTGAGTCCTGTCATGGCGCAGGAGCGCATCTACCGCTGCGGCAACGAGTACACCAACAACGCCACGGTGGCCAAGGCCAAGGGCTGCAAGCCCATGGAGGGCGGCAACATCACGATCATCCAGGGCACGGCGCCCCAGGCGGCACCACGCGCTGCGCAGTCGTCCTCGGCGCCGAAGGCGGCGCCGCGCAACGATTCGTCCGAGCAGCGCGCACGCGACAGCGACGCCCGCCAGATTCTTGAAGCCGAACTGCGCAAGGCCGAGGACCGCCTGGCCCAGGCGCAGAAAGCCTATGCCAACGGACAGCCCGAGAAGGAAGGCATCGAATCGCGCAACCACCAGCGGTACCTCGACCGCGTGGCCGAACTGAAGACGGCGGTGACCCGGGCCGAGGGGGACGTCAATGGCTTGCGGCGCGAGCTCTCGCGCATGGGCGGCACACCGGCGCCGGCCGCACCAGCCGCCGCGGGTTCGCCGGCGGCACCGGAAAGTGCCGCAAAATAGGCCGCTTGATCAAGCACGCCATACCCCCATCCCCGCTTCCCGGCCACGACGCGACAGCGAACGTCCGGGACCCCCTCAGCCCTTCGTCGGCCCTCAGCCGGTTTCATTCGCTGGACCTGCTCGCCACCCTGGTGGCGGTGGTGGGGTCCGACGGTGTGGTGCTGTTTGCCAACGCCGCGCTCGAAGATGCCCTGGGCATTTCCCGCCGCAGCATCAGTGGCGCCCAGCTCCAGGACTGTTTCACAGAACCGCAGCTGCTGGAAAACGCGCTGTCGGGCGCCCGCGTCAACGAGTTCGCGGCCTTGCGTTACGACGCCTGGCTCAAGCGCACGACCCACGATCCGCTGCCGGTGCACGTGGTGGTGGCGCAGACCGAGGTGTCCGGTGAAGTGATTGTCGAGTTGCTGCCGCTGGAGCAGCAGACGCGGCAGGAGCGCGAGGAGCGCCTGATCGACCAGGCGCAGGCCAACAAGGAACTGATCCGCAACCTCGCGCACGAAATCAAGAACCCGCTGGGCGGCATCCGGGGTGCGGCGCAGTTGCTGGAACTCGAGCTCGACAACAAGCAGCTGACCGAATACACCCAGGTCATCATCCACGAGGCCGACCGCCTGCAGTCGCTGGTCGATCGCCTGCTCGCGCCGCACCGCCGACCGCATGTGGTCGGCGACGTCAACATCCACGAAGTCTGCGAGCGTGTGCGTGCGCTGATCGTGGCCGAGTTCCCGCGCGGGCTGAAGGTGATCCGTGACTACGACACCTCGATTCCCGAGTTCCGCGGCGACAAGGAGCAGCTGATCCAGGCGGTGCTCAACATCGCACACAACGCAGCGCAGGCGCTGGCCGAACGCATGGCGGCGGGCGACGCACAGATCACGCTGCGCACCCGCGTGGGCCGGCAGGTGACCTTCGGCAAACAGCGCTATCGGCTGGCACTGGAATTGCATGTGATCGACAACGGGCCGGGCGTGCCCGCGTCGATCAAGGACCGCATCTTTTTCCCGCTGGTGTCGGGGCGTGAAGGTGGTTCCGGGCTGGGGCTGACCCTGGCGCAGACTTTCGTGCAGCAGCACCACGGACTGATCGAATGTGAAAGCGCGCCAGGCCACACGGATTTCAAATTGCTGATTCCGTTGCCATGAAACCGAAACGCCTCGACTGAGGAAGGGAAGACGCACACATGAAGCCGATCTGGATAGTGGATGACGACCAATCGATCCGCTTCGTTCTGGAGAAGGCGCTGTTGCGCGAGAACCTGCCGACCCGCAGCTTCACCAATCCGCAGGAAGTGCTCAAGGCACTGAACGAAACGCCCGAGAGCGAAGGACCGCAGATCCTGGTCAGTGACATCCGCATGCCGGGTGGGTCGGGCCTGGACCTGCTGGAGAAGGTCAAGGAGAAGCTGCCCGGCCTGCCGGTCATCATCATGACCGCGTTCTCCGATCTGGACAGCGCCGTGTCGGCGTTCCAGGGCGGGGCCTTCGAATACCTGCCCAAGCCGTTCGACCTGCCCAAGGCGGTGGAGCTGATCCACCGCGCGGTCGAAGAGAGCCAGCGCGAGGAAGTGGCGCACGAGTCCGTCACCGGTGCGCCGGAAATGCTCGGCCAGGCGCCGGCGATGCAGGACGTGTTCCGTGCCATCGGTCGCCTCTCTCAGAGCCAGGTCACGGTGCTGATCACCGGCGAGTCGGGTTCGGGCAAGGAACTGGTCGCGCGCGCGCTGCACAAGCACTCGCCGCGCGCCGATGGCCCTTTTGTCGCCATCAACACGGCGGCGATTCCGAAAGACCTGCTGGAGTCCGAGCTGTTCGGCCATGAGCGTGGCGCGTTCACCGGTGCGCAGACCATGCGCCGCGGCCGCTTCGAGCAGGCCGAAGGCGGCACGCTGTTCCTCGACGAGATCGGCGACATGCCGTTCGATCTGCAGACGCGCCTGCTGCGCGTGCTGTCCGACGGCCATTTCTACCGCGTCGGCGGCCACAGCGCGGTCAAGGCCAATGTGCGCGTGATCGCTGCGACCCACCAGAACCTGGAGCAGCGGGTCAAGGAAGGTGGCTTCCGCGAAGACCTGTTCCACCGCCTGAACGTGATCCGCCTGCGTCTGCCGGCGCTGCGCGAGCGGCGCGAAGACGTGCCGATGCTCACGCGCTATTTCCTGCAGCAAAGCGCCAAGCAGCTGGGCGTGGAGCCCAAGCGCATCTCCGACCCGGCCCTGCGCCTGCTCAGCGGTTTCGATTTCCCCGGCAACGTGCGCCAGCTCGAAAACGTCTGCCACTGGCTGACCGTGATGGCGCCGGCGCAGGTGATCGAGGTGAAGGACCTGCCGCCGGAGGTGTTGTCCATGGTGGGCTCGGTGGCGGCCGCGCCGGAGCCATCGCTGGTCGGCGCCGAGCCGCAGGTGGTGCCCCCGTTGACGGCCACACCGCCGGCCATGGCGGAATGGGTGCCGGCGGCGGCGCCCGAGCTGGCAATGCCCCTCCAGGGCGGCGTGGTGGCGGCTGCTACGGCTCCGGCCGCAGCCTCTGCCTGGGAAGCCGGCCTGCAGGCCGAAGCGCGCGCACTGCTCGAAGCCGGGCGCACCGATGTCTGGGACGTGCTCACGCGGCGCTTCGAGACCGGCCTGATCCTCACTGCGCTGGCCAACACGCGCGGGCGCCGCATCGAGGCCGCCCACAAGCTGGGCATCGGCCGCAACACCATCACGCGCAAGATCCAGGAACTGGATCTTGAATGACCCCCTGCGGCGCTGACGCGCCTTCCCCCTGAGAGGGGGCAGCATCTGCGGCCCGGCGAAGCCGGTTCCGCGGTGCTTCTGGACGGTTCTCTCGTGGCGGTTCTTCAGTCCAGCGTCAGCACCACGGGTGCGTGGTCGCTGGGCTGCGGGTTCTTGCGCGGTACGCGGTCGACTTCGCAGGCGGTGGTGCGGGCCTTCAGGGCGTCGGTGACCAGGATGTGGTCGATGCGCAGGCCGCGGTTCTTCTGGAAGCCGAGCATGCGGTAGTCCCACCAGCTGAAGGTCTTGGGCGGGTGCTCGAACAGGCGGTGCGCGTCGTGCAGGCCCAGGCCGATCAGACCCTGCAGCTGGTGGCGTTCCTCGGTGGTGCAGTGGATGGTCTCGTGCAGGCCCACCGGGTCCCAGACGTCGGCATCGTCGAAGGTGATGTTGTAGTCGCCCATGAGCACCAGTTGCGGGTGCTGTTGCAGCTCGGCCCGCACCCATTCGCGCATCGCGTCGAGCCAGCGCATCTTGTAGGCGAACTTGTCGCTGCCCGGCTCCTGTCCGTTCGGGAAGTACGCGCCGATCACGCGCACGCCGTCGATGGTGGCGCACAGCACGCGCGACTGCTCGTCTTCAAACCCCGGGATGTTCTTGATGACATCGGCCGCGGGCGTCTTGCTCAGCAGGGCCACGCCGTTGTAGGTCTTCTGCCCGAACCACTGGGCGTGGTAGCCGGCCTCGGTGAAGGCCTGTACCGGGAACTTGTCGTCGGTGAGCTTGAGTTCCTGCAGGGCCAGCACGTCGACCGGGTTGGCGGCCAGCCAGGCCAGCACCTGCGGCAGGCGCACATTGAGGGAGTTGACGTTCCAAGTGGCGAGTTGCATGGGTTTCCTCAGGCGGAGCGGATGTAGGTGACAAAGGCGAAGGGCAGGCCGCTGGCGGCCACGTGCGCCTCGCGCGCGGTTTCGACCCATTCCGGGCCGAGCACCGGGGCGTGGGCGTCGCCCTCGAAGTCCTGCGCGATCTCGGTCACGACGATGCGCCGCGCCAGCGGCAGGGCCAGTGCGTAGACCTGTGCGCCACCGATGACCCAGGCGTCCTGGCCGGCCGGGCACCGCGCGAGTGCATCGGGCAGGCTGTGCACCACTTCGGCGCCTTCGGCGTGCCAGGCATGGTCGTTGGTGAGCACCAGATTCAGGCGCCCCGGCAGCGGCCGGAAGCGTGGCGGCAGCGAGTCCCAGGTCTTGCGGCCCATGATGACCGGGCAACCCATGGTCGTGCGTTTGAAGTGGGCCAGGTCCTCGGGCAGGTGCCAGGGCAGCCGGTTGTCCTTGCCGATCACGCCGTTGGCGGCGCGGGCGTAGATCAGATTGAGGGTGGGGGCGGTGGTCTCAGGCATCGGGCGATTGTGCCGCGCCTGTGCCGCGACGCAGTGCCCCGGTCGGCAGCAGCACGCTGGCGATCGCGACCATCACGAACACCATGGCCAGCCAGTCCTGCCAGTGCGGCATTTCGCCGGTGATGACGGTGGCACTGAGCGTGCCGACCAGCGGGATCGCCATCACGCTCATCGCGCTGGTGGCCGGCGGCAGGTTGCGCGCCAAGCCGAACCAGATCAGCTGCGCGAAGCCGTAGTTGATGAGCACCCCGTAGACCAGGCTGACCCACATGCGGGCGGAGAAGGTCGACGGGCTCGGCAGCGGCTCCAGCGACAGCGCCAGCACCCAGAGCACCGCGCTGCCCAGCAGCAGCATCCAGACCGTGACGACCAGCGGCGAGAGCGTGAGCTGCGCGCGGCGGAACATCAGCGTGCCCAGCGCCCAAGACGCAGCGGCGCCCAGCATCCAGGCCACACCGGCCGGACGGCCCGACAGGCGCTGCAACTCGTGCCACAGCAGCAGGCCGATCGCCAGGCTCACACAGGCCACCGCCAGCCGCACGCGCGGCGTGATGTGCTCGCCGAAGAACGCGGCGCCGAGCAGCACGGTGAAGATGGGCATGGTGAAACCCAGGATGGCGGCGCGGCCCGAGGCCAGTTCCTGCACGCCGAAGATCGACAGCGTGTGCCAGCCCAGCACATTGGGCAGACCCAGCGTGGCGATGGTCAGCCATTCGCGGCCGGCGGGCTTCATGCGTTCGCCCTGGGCCGCGACATAGACGAACAGCCAGCTCGCGCCCAGCAGCATGGTGCTGGCACGGAAGTACAGCGGCGAGAGCTGCTGCAGCGAGAGCTTCATCATGGGCCAGTTGACGCCCCACATGAGCGTGAGGGCCAGCAGCGCCCAGAGCTGGCGGCGGGTGATCAAACCGCCACCGGCGCCTTGATGGCTGGGTGGCATTCGTAGCCGAGCACTTCGAAGTCTTCGTATGCGTAGTCGAAGATCGAGGCCGGCTGGCGTTTGATGTTCAGTGTCGGGTAGGCAAAGGGCTGGCGGGAGAGCTGCAGTTCCACCTGTTCGTGGTGGTTGCTGTAGATGTGGCAGTCGCCGCCGGTCCAGATGAAGTCGCCCACATCGAGGTCGCACTGCTGCGCCAGCATGTGGGTCAGCAGCGCGTAGCTGGCGATGTTGAAGGGCACGCCCAGGAAAATGTCGGCGCTGCGCTGGTAGAGCTGGCAGCTGAGCTTGCCGCGGCCGCCGGGTTCGGTGGCGGGCGCCACGTAGAACTGGAAGAAGGCGTGGCAGGGCATCAGCGCCATCTGGTCCAGGTCGGCCACGTTCCAGGCGCTGACGATGATGCGGCGGCTGTCGGGGGTGCTCTTGAGCTGCTTGATCACCTCGCTGATCTGGTCCACATGCCCACCGCCGGGCTTGGGCCAGTTGCGCCACTGCACGCCGTACACCGGGCCCAGTTCGCCGTCTTCGCGCGCCCATTCGTCCCAGATGGTGCAGCCGCGTTCCTGCAGCCACTTCACATTGGAGTCGCCGCGCAGGAACCACAGCAGCTCGACGATGATGGCCTTCAGAAAGACCTTCTTGGTGGTGACCAGCGGGAAGCCTTCGTTGAGGTCGAAGCGCATCTGGTGGCCGAACACGCTGCGCGTGCCGGTGCCGGTGCGATCGCCCTTCTGCACGCCGTTTTCATAGACGTGGCGCATGAAGTCTTCGTACTGGGAGCGGACGGGGCGGGGGGAGGAAACGGCGGTCATCCCGCCATTTTGCCTGCTCGGTTGTCCCCCTTGCAGCCACCGGCTAGCATCGACCTTTCGCCACCGACCACACCGGAGGAATTCATGAGCGACCTGACCTTCTACACCAACCCCCAGTCCCGCGGCCGCATTGCGCACTGGATGATGGAAGAGCTGGGCCAGCCTTATGAGACCGTCTGGCTGGGATACGGTCCCGAGATGAAGTCGGCCGAATACCGGGCCGTGAACCCCATGGGCAAGGTGCCGGCGGTCCGCCATGGCGCGGTGGTGGTGACCGAGGCCGCCGCGATCTGTGCCTACCTGGCCGATGCGTTTCCGCAGGCCGGTCTGGCGCCGGCGCCGACCTCACCGCAGCGCGCGCCCTACCTGCGCTGGCTGTTTTTTGCCGCCGGTCCGCTGGAGCAGGCGGTGACCGCGAAGGCGATGGGCTGGGTCGTGCCCGAAGGGCGGGCGGCCATGGCCGGCTTCGGCAGCTACGCCGACACCCTGGATGCTCTGGAGACGGCGCTGCGGCCCGGTACCTACATCTGTGGGGAACAGTTCACGGCCGCCGACGTGTATGTCGGCTCCAGCCTGTCCTGGGGCCTGATGTTTGGCACCATCGAGAACCGCCCGGTGTTCGTGGACTACGTCACCCGCCTGAGGGCACGTCCGGCCTTGCAGCGCGCCGGCCAGATCAACGAAGAGCGCATCAAGGCGCAGACCGCCGGCTGAGTCGCCTGCCGACATTCTTTTTCCCCCGCCCATGTCCCGTCCCCCCGTCCCCGCGCCCGCCACCGCCCAGACCCGCTCCCGCGTCACGATCTCGGGCCAGCTGACCCGCACCGGTGCCCAGCCTTCAGCCGCACCCGTGGCACACGCCGCGCCGGCACCCACGCGGCCGGTGCAGACGGTGAGCCTGGCGCCCGGTGCCGATCCGTCGGCGCCGGCACTGGCCCAGGCGCGGCGGCTGGGCGGGCAGGGGCGTTACCACGAGGCCGAGCAGGTCTTGCTGCGCACCATGGCGGCCGACCCCGCTTCGGTGCCGGTTCGGCGCTACCTCGCCACCGTGTTTCTCGCGTTGTCGAAGAACCGCGAAGCCCACGCCATGCTCAAGGGCCTGGTGCAGCAACTGCCCGACGACGAACCGCTGCTGCTGAACTATTCGACCGCGCTGTTTCGGCTGGAGCTGATGCACGAGGCGCACATGGCGCTCGAAGACCTGGTGCGGCGCTTCCCGGCGAACACGCAGGCACGGGTGAACCTGGCCTCGATCCACCTGAACAACCTGCGCGACCCGCAAAAGGCGCTGGAGGTGCTGCAACCGGCCGCCGATGAGGCCCACGCCGGTCTGCAGTTCGCGCTCGGCTGCGTGACCGCCAGGCTGGGTGATTTCGCCGAATCGCTGGCGCACTACGAGCGCGCGCTGTCGATCCAGCCCGGCCACACCGAGACCCTGAGCAACTACCTGTTTTCGCTGCACTACCGCCATCCGGTGGACCTGGACCGGGTGCGCGAGCTGAGCGAGAAGCACGGCCGCGCGGTGCACGTCGAGGCCGTGCGCCGCGGCCTGGTCCTGGCACCCGCGCCGCCGCGCCCGGTCGGCCGGCGCCTGCGGGTCGGCGTCCTCTCGGCCGACCTGCGGCTGCATCCTGTGGGCCACTTCCTGGAGACGGTGCTGGACGCGCTGCGCCAGCGCGAGGTGGACCTGTTTGCCTACGCCAACCAGGCCAGGGGCGCTTTTGTGCCCGAGCGCATTCGCGGCGCCTTCGGCCAGTGGCGCGACATCCTGGACGAGACCGACCAGCGCGTGGCTGACACCATCGCGGCCGACGACCTCGACCTGCTGCTGGATCTCAGCGGCCACACTACCGGCAACCGCATCGGCGTGCTGATGCGCCGGCCGGCACGGCGGCAGGTGTCCTGGCTGGGCTACTTCGGCACCACCGGGCTGCCCTTCATCGACGCGGTGATCGCCGACCCGCATTGCGTGCCTGCGGGCGAGGAGCGCTTCTTCACCGAGCGCCTGCTGCAGATGCCGCACACCCGGCTGTGCCTCACGCCGCCGGCCAAGGCACCCGAGGTGGCGCTGGAGCCGCCGATGGCCACGCTGCCCTGGATCACCTTCGGCTGCTTCCAGAACGCCAGCAAGATCAACGACAGCGTGCTGGCGCTCTGGAAGCGCGTGCTGGACGCGGTGCCGGCCTCGGTGCTGCGGCTGCAGAACGGCCGCTTCGAGGAAGAGCAGCAGGTGTTGCGCATGCGCGCGCGGCTGCGCGCGGCGGGCATCGACCTGCGCCGGGTCTTCATTTCCACCAACCTGCCGCGCGAGCATTACCTCGGCCAGTACGCCGAGATCGACGTGCTGCTCGACACCTTCCCGTACCCCGGCGGCACGACGACCGCCGAAGCGATCTGGATGGGGGTGCCGACGCTGGCGCTGGCGACGCCCGGCATGCTGGGCCGCCAGGGTCAGGCGATGCTGGAGAACGTGGGGCTGGGCGACTGGGTCGCGCACAGCGAGGACGACTACGTGGCCAGGGCGGCCGCGCTGGCCGCAGACCGCCCGGCGGCGGTGGCCCGGCTGAGTCTGCTGCGCCGGACCCTGCGCGAGACCGCGGGCCGCAGCCCGCTGTTCGACGCGGTGACCTTCGCCGCCGATCTGGAGCGGCTGCTGCGTCGGTTCTGTGCGGATTGAAGGGAAGTCCAGTCCAGGATGCCGTGGAACCGGCTTTGCCGGGCCACTGGCATCGTCCCCCTCAGGGGAGTGACGCCGAAGGCGGCGCGGGGGGGAGCACTCTCCCCGGGTTCATCAGGTTTCGGGGATCGAGCGCGCGCTTGATCGACCGCATCAGCGCCAGCGCCACCGGGTCCTTGTAGACCGGCAGCTTGTCGACCTTGAGGCTGCCGACGCCGTGTTCGGCGCTGATCGAGCCGTCGAAGCGCCGGACCTGGTCGAACACCAGGTGGTTGATCCGCGCTTCCATGTCACGCAGGAAAGCCCCGGCGTCGCTGCCTTCGGGCGCCTGCACGTTGTAGTGCAGGTTGCCGTCGCCCAGGTGCCCGAAATTGACCAGGCGCACGCCCGGCACCTCGCGCGCCAGCAGCGCGTCGGTCTCGGCGCAGAAGGCCGGGATCTTCGAGACCGGGATGCTGATGTCGTGCTTGATGTTCAGGCCTTCCTCGGCCTGCGCCAGCGGAATGCTCTCGCGGATGTGCCACAGCGCATGCGCCTGCTGCAGGCTCTCGGCCACCACGGCGTCCTGCACCACGCCCTGTTCGAACGCGGTTTCGAGCAGACCTTCGAACTGGCTGCGCGCGTGCGCCTCCGACTCGCTGTCGCTGTTTTCGAGCAGGACGCAATACGGGTGCTCGGACCACAGCGGCACGCGCTGCTGCGGAAAGTGTTTGTCCACCAGCGAGAGCGCGAACTGGCCCATGACCTCGAAGCCGGTCAGGCCCGCGCCCAGGTGCCGGTGCGCCAGGCCCAGCAGCTGCACGGCCGCGTCCAGCGACGACACCGCGGCCCAGGCCGTGAGCTGCGCGGCCGGCAGCGGGTAGAGCTTCATGGTCGCGGCGGTGATGATGCCCAGCGTGCCTTCGCTGCCGACGAACAGGTCGCGCAGGTCGTAGCCGGTGTTGTCCTTGCGCAGGCCGGAGAGGCCGTGCCAGACCTCGCCCTGCGCCGTCACGACTTCCAGGCCCAGGCACAGCTCGCGCGCATTGCCGTAGCGCACGACCTGCGTGCCGCCGGCGTTGGTCGCGAGGTTGCCGCCGATGGTGCAGCTGCCTTCGGCCGCCAGCGAGAGCGGGAACAGGTAGCCGGCGCGTTCGGCCGCCTCCTGCACCGCCTGCAACACGCAGCCGGCGTCGACCGTGAGGGTCAGGTTGTCGCCGTCGATGGCACGCACGGTGTTCATGCGCGTCAGGCTGAGCACCACCTGCGTGCCCGAGTCGTCCGGCACGGAGCCGACCACCAGGCCGGTGTTGCCGCCCTGGGGCACGATGGACACGCCTGCGGCCACGCAGGCCTGGACCACGGCCGCCACCTCGGCGGTGCTGCCGGGGCGGACCACCGCGAGGGCCCGGCCGGTGGCGCGCTTGCGCCAGTCCTGTTCCCAGGCCGACAGGTCGGTCGCGGGGTCGTCGTGGGTCAGCACCTGGGCGTCGCCCACGATGCCGCGCAGGGTGGTGATCAGGGTGTTCATCGGGTCTTCGCGGGAGGGACCGGGTCGGCGGCATAGCCGGCCTCGGCGGCGCGCTGCGCGGCGTCGGCTGCAATCGCTTCCTTGCCGGCGGCGCGCAGGCGGGTGCGGATGTGCCAGGTGCAGGCCACGAACAGCACGATGCACAGCAGCAGCTCCAGCCCGGCCAGCCATGCCGAGAGGCTGCTGGTGTCGCTGGTCATGCGCACCGCGCCTTCGGCCGCGTAGAGCCAGACCATCAGGCTGAGCCAGCGGTAGGTGTACATGCGGTGCTTGAGCAGTCCGGCCAGCGGGATGGTCAGCGGCAGCACCTTGAGCGCCAGCCAGGAGCCTCCCGGTCGCAGCGGGGCCAGCCACAGCTCCCAGGCCAGGCACAGCGCGATCAGGGCCAGCAGGCTGCCGACGGCCAGCGCGCGGCTGCGGGCGATCGCGGGAAGCGGGGAGGATGGGGGGGCGAAAGGATGGGTCATGGGGCGGGTGGCATGATACCGGGATGACTTTTTCCGAGCGCCTGGACCGCGCACAGACCCTGCTGGCCGCCCTGTGGCAAGACCTGCTGCGCTTTCCCTGGCGCAACACGGCGCTGACGCTGCGCGAGCGCTTCCGCGAAGACCGGCTGGGCGTGACCGCGTCGAGCCTGACTTTCACCACCACGATCTCGCTGGTGCCGCTGTTCACGGTGGCGCTGGCGATCTTCAGCGCCTTCCCGATGTTCGCCCGCCTGCAGGCGACGCTGCAGCGCTGGCTGATCGAGAGCCTGGTGCCCGAGAACATCGCCAAGCAGGTGCTGGCCTATCTCAACCAGTTCGCCGCCAAGGCGGGGCAGATGGGCTGGGTGGGGGCGCTGTTCCTGCTGGGAACAGCGCTGGCACTGATATTGACCATCGACCGCAAGCTCAACGACATCTGGCGCGTGCGCACCGCGCGGCCGCTGACGCAGCGCATCCTGGTCTACTGGGCCGTGCTCACGCTGGGGCCGCTGCTGCTGGCGGCCAGCCTGGCCGGTACTTCGTACGCGCTCTCGGGCGCCGACGGGGTGGTGCGCTCGGGCACGGTGAAGCTGCTGCTGGACTCGCTGCAGTTCGCGCTGATGACCGCCGGCATGGCCGCGCTCTACCGCTTTGTGCCCAACACCCAGGTGCGCTGGGCCCACGCCCTGGTCGGCGGGCTGTTCACCGCCGGCGCGCTGGAAGTCGCCAAGGGCGTGCTGGCCTGGTACCTGGGCAAGGTGCCGACCTATTCGCTGGTCTACGGCACGTTCGCGACGGTGCCGATCCTGCTGGTCTGGTTCTACGTGGCCTGGGTGATCGTGCTGCTGGGTGCGGTGGTGGCGGCCTACCTGCCCAGCCTGCTCTCGGGCATCGCGCGCCGCGGCAACTACCCCGGCTGGCGCTTCCAGCTGGCGCTGGAGTCGCTGGCGCAGTTGCAGGCGGTGCGCGAAACACCGGCGCGCGGCCTGAGCCTGGAGGCGCTGGCGCAGACCCTGCGGGTCGATCCGCTGCACCTCGAAGACCCGATCGGCGCGATGGTGGCACTGGACTGGCTGGGACGGCTGGACGAAGCGGATGAGCGTTATGTGCTGCTGCAGGACCCGGCGCACATGCCGGTCGCGCCGCTGGCGCAGCGCCTGCTGCTGCCCGACTCGCCGAGCACGGCGGCGTTCTGGTCGGTCACGGGCCTTCGGGACAAGACGGTCGGCCAGGTGTTGGCCGTGCCTTCGGTGCCCTGATCAGGCGCTCCGGAACGGTGCCGACAGGAAACCGCGGAAGCGCGCACGGCCGCCGCGCACCGGCGCCGCGCTGAGTTCAAAGCGAGGGAAGCGGTCCAGGAAACGGCCGATGGCGATGCGGCCCTCCAGCCGCGCCAGGCTCAGGCCGGCACACTGGTGGATGCCGAAGCCGAAGGCCAGGTGTTTGTTCCCCTCCCGGCGCAGGTTCAGGGTCTCCGGGTTCTCGTACACCGCCGGGTCGCGGTTGGCCGCGCCGATGCCCAGCGTGACCAGCGTGCCTTCGTCCAGCGCCACACCGCCGACCCGCGACGGCGACAGCGCGCGCCGGTTGCCCAGCTGGTTGGACGACTCGAAGCGCAGGCACTCGTCGACCGCGAGCGTGAGCACCGCTTCTTTGGCCGCCGCATCTCCGGCAGTGCGCAGGTCGGCCAGCAGCTGTGCGCGCGCGGCGGGGAACTCCTGCATCAGGATCAGGCCGTTGCCGATCAGGTTGGTGGTGGTCTCGTGGCCCGCGTTGAGCAGGAAGATGCAGTTCTGCAGCAGCTCGACCTCGCTGAGGCGGTCGCCGCCGGCTTCGCCCTGGATCAGGCGCGTGAGCACGTCGCGCTCCGGGTCGCCGGGTGCCTGGCGCCGCTCGGCGACCAGGCCGCGCAAGTAGTCCAGCATCTCGGTCACGCTGCGGTTGCCCAGCGCATGCTGTTCGGGCGTCGGCACCGGTTCGAGTGCACCCAGGATGGCCAGCGACCAGTGGCGCAGCGGTCCGCGCTCGGCGTGCGGCACGCCCAGCAGGTTGCCGATGATCTCGACCGGAATCGCCGAGGCGAAGTCTTCGATCAGGTCACCGCCGCCCTGCGCCTCGAGGCGGTCCAGCAGGTGGTCGACCAGCGCGATCAGGCCGGGCTCCATGTCGGCGATGGCGCGGCGGGTGAGGGCGCCCATGATCAGCTTGCGCACCCGCGTGTGCAGCGGCGGGTCGTTGAACACCAGGCTGGTCGTGTGGTGCTCATAGAGCGGCGAGTCCACGCCGTACTTGGGCGCGAACTCGACGTGTTTGTCCGAACTGAACACCGCCGCATCGCGGTACACCGCCATCAGGTCGGCGTGGCGCGTGAGGAAGACCGATCCGTCGGGCATGCGCCGCACCGGATCGGTCTCGCGCAGCGCGGCGTAGACCGGAAACGGGTTCGCGAGGAAGTCGGCAGGCAGGGCGCGCAGGTCGAAGCGGGCGGCGATCTCGCGCGCGCGCTCGGCGCTCATCGGTGGGGTGATCAGGGATGGTTCGATCATGGCCGAACCATTGTGGCGGCGGAGCGTGGGGCCTACGCCCGTTTCCGCTCAGGGTTTTCCTGCAGGATCTCGCGGGCGATCTCGCCGATGCGCGCCAATGCCTGCATGTGCACCGTGTTCCAGGGCCCGGAGAAATTCAGCCGCAGGCAATGCCGGTAGCGGTCGGTGGCGGTGAAGAACTCGCCCAGGCCGAAGGTGATGCCCTCGGCGACACAGCGGCGGAACAGTTCCATGGCCGAAAAACCCGGTTCCAGCTCGACCCAGAGCGTGTCGCCCGAGGGCGGGTTGCTCACGCGGGTGCCGGCGGGGAAGTGGTGTGCGATCAGGCGCCGCGCCTCGTTGCGGCGCTGGTTCATGTAGGTCGTCAGGCGCCGCAGGTGGGCTTCGTAGCTGCCCTGGGTCAGCAGGTCGGCCAGGGCTTCTTCGAGCACGACCGGCGTGGCCGCGCCCTGCAGGCGTTTGTTGGACGCCACGTTGTCGCGCCAGCGCCCGGCCTCGACCCAGCCCAGACGGATGCCCGGCGTGAGCGTCTTGGCGAACGAGCCGCAGACCATCACGTGGCCGCCGGTGTCGAAGGACTTGGCGGCCTTGCGGCGCTCGTCGCCGGCCAGCAGGTCGTTGAACACCACGTCTTCGATCAGTGGCACGTTGCGCTGTGCCAGCAGCTTCACCAGCTTCTGCTTGGCCGCCAGCGGCATCACCGAGCCCAGCGGGTTGGAGAGCGTGGGCGCCGCCAGCACCGCCTTGACCGGTTGCGTGTCCAGCGCCAGTTCGAGCGCCGGCAGCGAGAGGCCGGTGGCGGGATGCGTGGGGATCTCCAGCACCCGCAGGCCCAGCGATTCGATCAGGTCGAGGTAACCGAAGAAGGTTGGCGACTCCAGCGCGACCACGTCGCCGGGCTGGGTGACTGCGCGCAGGCACAGGCTCACCGCCTGGGTGCAGCTGGCGGTGATGACGATGTCGGCCGCGTCGAGTGCGCAGCCCAGGTGCAGCGCGCGCCGCGCCACCGCCTGGCGCAGGGCCGGGCGGCCGGCGTCGGCCTTGTTGTATTCGGTCAGGCTGTGCCGGTGCACACGCGAGGCGCGGCCGATGGCCACCCGCAACCGCTCTTCGTCGAACAGCGCGCTCTGCTGCGGCGAGAAGCCGCCGAAGCTGGCGCGGTCGCCCGGCTGGTGCAGCATGGCGAAACTCTCGGAGCGGGTCTGGTGTTCGACCAGGAAGCTGCGCTGCGGCGGCGCGCTCAGGCCGGGCTGGGCGATGCGCTGCGGACGCCGCACGAAGTAGCCGGCCTTGGGCCGTGCCTGTGCCAGGCCCTGCTCTTCGAGCTGGCGGTAGGCCTGCATGGCGGTGGAGATCGAGACGCCGTGGGTCAGCGCCGTCTCGCGCACCGAGGGCAGGCGCTGCCCGGCCTTGAGGGTGCCGCCGTGGATCAGCTGTACCAGCGCCTGGGCGATCTGCTGGTACAGCGGCAGGTCGGTCTCGGAGGGCGGCGGGGCCGGAGGCACCGGGCGCAGCGTGGGCGTGGTGGGCAGCGCGGACATGGCATCCCCATGCTAACCGAGCCCTGTCTGGCCGTCTGGCCGAAAGGGGTGGGCGGACCAGTACAGATGGTCACCAAACCGGGCACACAGATGGGCACCTGTGTGCCGTTGAACGGCCGATCTGGTGCCGCTGTGTGTCTGTTGCGCGGGCGGGGAAATCCCGACAGTGGAGCCACTGTCTTCATTGGTCCGCACGAAAGGTTCGCCATGCACACCACCAAGCCCTCACCCACCCGCCTGTGGCCCCAGCAGACCCGCGTGATCAACGCCAGCCACGGCATGCGTCTGCGCGTGCTCAGTGGCCGGGTCTGGCTGACGCAACCCAACGTGGCGCAGGACCTGTTTCTCGGCCCGGGCTCGGTGGTCGACCTGCTGCAGGACTGGGTGGTGGTCGGCGCCGACGCCGAGCCGGCCGGCACCCGGTCCGATCTGTACAGCGAATTCCTGCTGACCCCGCTGGTCGAGCCGGCCCCCAGCTGGTTTCAGCGCCTGAGGAAGTCGCGGATTGCGAACAGGGTCAGGTCCGGGGTTTCGGTCATCTGGTGATGACCGACCGGCAGCGTGACCACCTGCACGGTCTGGTTCGCTGCCTGAGCCGCCTTGATCAGGCCTTGCGCGGCCCTGGGCTGGGTCATCTGGTCCTGGCCGCCGAGCAGGAACAGCACCGGGCAGGTGAGGGCGGCCATGGCCGCCTCGCCGCCCGCATAACGGTCGCAGGCCACGAAGCCACGGTGGAACACGTTGACCTTGGGGTTGCTGCGCAGCACGCGGCGGTTGAGGGCCAGGCTGCTGCCGAACACCCAGGTGCCAGGCCCCAGCGCCGAGGGCGGCGCGGCCAGGGTGCTGCGGCTGAACACGTTGATCATCTGCATGCCCTTTTCCGGCTCGTTGAGCGCCGCGTCGATCAGGGCCGGTGAGACCTTCATCGGAAACGCGGTGCCGACCAGCACCGCGTGGCTCACGCGGTCCTTCAGGCGGGCCGCGGCTTCCATCGCGATCAGCGAGCCCCAGCTGTGCCCGACCAGCGCGGCCCGCGGCACACCGGCAGCGTCGAGCAGGGCCGCGATGAAATCGGCCGCTTCTTCGACCGTGGACGGCGCCTCGCCGCCGCTCTTGCAGTGGCCTGGCAGGTCCACCGCCAGCACGTTCCAGCCATGGTTGGCGAGGTAGCGGCTCTGCAGGATCCAGACGCTGTGGTCGTGCAGCACGCCGTGGATGAAGACCACGGTGGGCTTGGCGGGATCGAAGGCCTTGCCGCCGGTATAGCAGTAGGTGCTGGCGCCGTTGACTTGCAGGTACATGGTCAGGCCCCTGCCTTTTCTGCGGCCTTCAGGGCGCGCTTCAGGTCGTCGATCAGGTCGTCGGGGTCTTCCAGCCCGATGGACAGCCGGATCGTCCCCGGCCCGATGCCGGCACCCGCCAGGGCCTCGTCGCTCATGCGGAAGTGGGTGGTCGAGGCGGGGTGGATCACCAGCGAGCGGCAGTCGCCCACGTTGGCCAGGTGGCTGAAAATCTTCAGCGCTTCGATGAAGGCCTTGCCCTGTTCGCGGCTGCCCCGGATGTCGAAGCTGAACACCGAACCCGCGCCTTTGGCACCGTGGCGCAGCAGCTTGTTGGCCAGCGCGTGGCTGGGGTGCGACTCGAGCAGCGGGTGGCCGACGCGACCCACCAGCGGATGGCTGGCGAGGAACTGCACGATCTTCTCGGTATTGCTCATGTGGCGTTCCATGCGCAGCGGCAGCGTCTCCAGCCCCTGCAGGATCAGCCAGGCGCTGTGCGGGCTCAGGCAGGCGCCGAAGTCGCGCAACCCTTCGCGGCGCGCGCGCAGCAGGAAGGCGCCGACGGTGCTCTCCTCGCTGAAGGTCATGCCGTGGAAGCCGTCGTAGGGCTCGGTCAGCTCGGGAAACTGGCCGGAGGCGTCCCAGTCGAAGCTGCCGCTGTCCACCACCACGCCGCCGATCACCGTGCCGTGGCCGCTGAGGAACTTGGTGGCCGAGTGGTACACGAGATCGGCGCCGTGCTCGAAGGGCTTGACCAGGTAGGGCGTGGTCAGGGTGGAGTCGACCAGCAGCGGCACCTTCGCCTCGTGCGCGATCTGTGCCACGGTCGGCATGTCCAGCACGTCCAGCCCCGGGTTG
This sequence comes from Hydrogenophaga sedimenti, assembly GCF_051857515.1. Taxonomy (NCBI): domain Bacteria; kingdom Pseudomonadati; phylum Pseudomonadota; class Betaproteobacteria; order Burkholderiales; family Comamonadaceae; genus Hydrogenophaga; species Hydrogenophaga sedimenti. The sequence goes on along the minus strand of NZ_JBPZHA010000009.1, from coordinate 134,962 downwards.
CCCACGGTTTCGCCGAAGAACAGCTTGGTGTTGGGCCGCACGGCGGCACGCCAGCCGTCGATGTCGCCGGGCTTGACGAAGGTGGTCTCGATGCCGAAGCGGCGCAGCGTGTAGTGCAGCAGGTTCTGGCTGCCGCCGTAGAGCGCCGTCGACGCCACGATGTGCGACCCGGCGCCCATGAGCGTGGCGATCGAGAGGTGCAGCGCGGCCTGGCCGCTGGCGACCGAAATCGCGCCGATGCCGCCTTCGAGCGCCGCCATGCGCTGTTCGAACACCGCATTGGTCGGGTTGCTGATGCGGCTGTAGACGTGGCCGGCACGTTCGAGGTTGAACAGCGCGGCGGCATGGTCGCTCGACTCGAAGACGAACGAGGTCGTCAGGTGGATCGGCACGGCGCGGGCGCCGGTGGTCGGGTCGGGGGCGGCGCCGGCGTGCAGGGCCAGGGTGTCGAAGCCGGGGTCGGAATATCCGGGCATGCGTGTGTCTCCGAAGTGGCGTCCGGGCGAACCCGGTGTGTTGTTCGCGCAGATTGTGGGCTATATTCGTTCCCACGCCTGCGCAGCGGGCGACAGCATCCATCCTGAGGAGAAGTGCCATGAAGGTCAGCGACATCCTGCGCGTCAAGGGCAATGCCCTGTACACCGTCACCCCCGAGGACAGCCTGGCCGATGCCATCAAGCTCATGGACGAAAAGGACATCGGTTCCCTCGTCGTGATGTCCAATGGTCTGGTGGTGGGCATGCTCACTTTCCGCGAAGTCATCAACGCCCTGGTCAAGAACGGCGGCGCCCTGGGCGGCACCACCGTCTACCGCGCGATGGACCCGGGTCCGCTGACCTGCACCATGGCGACCGAGATGGACGAAGTCCGCCGCATGATGCTCGACCGCCACGCGCGCTACATGCCGGTGATCGAAAACCGCATGCTCATGGGCGTGATCAGTTTCTACGACGTGGCCAAGGCCGTGGTCGATGCGCAGAATTTCGAGAACAAGATGCTCAAGGCCTACATCCGCGACTGGCCCGAAGACGAATCCGAAGGCAAGAGCGAGCCGAACTTCCCCTGATTGGCCGTCACCGAATGAAAAACGCCCCGCATGCGGGGCGTTTTGCTTGGAAGGATGGTTTTCGCGGGGTGACGCGCGCAGCGCGGCGCGGGGGGTTACAGCGTGCTGTGGATGTGGTCGCGCACCCGTGGATAGATCTGCTGGTTCCACTTGCGGCCGCTGAACACGCCGTAGTGGCCGACGCCGGTCTGGATGTGGTGCGTCTTCAGGTAGGGGCGCACGCTGGTGCACAGGTCCTGCGCGGCCACGGTCTGGCCGACCGAGCAGATGTCGTCGCGTTCGCCCTCGACCGTCATCAGCGCGGTGCGCCGGATGGCGGCCGGATTCACGGTGCGGCCCCGATAGCCCAGCACGCCGCGCGGCAGGTCGTAGGTCTGGAACACCTTCTCCACCGTCTCCAGGTAGAACTCGGCCGGCAGGTCGTTGACCGCCAGGTATTCCTCGTAGAAGTTCTGGATCGCCGCGGCTTCCTCGACCCGGCCGTGCTCCAGGTGGTCGTAGATGTTGCGGAACGACTGCTGGTGGCGCTCCGGGTTCATGCTCATGAAGGCGCTGAGCTGCACGAAACCGGGGTAGACGCGGCGCATGAAGCCCGCGTGCGGCAGCGGCACGTGGCTGATCAGGTTTTTCTCGAACCAGGCGATGGGTTTGCTGGTCGCGAGCTTGTTGACCTCGGTCGGGTTGACGCGGCAGTCCACCGGGCCGGCCATCAGCGTGAGGCTGCGCGGCTGGGCCGGGTGGTCGTCCTCGGCCATGAGGGCCGTCGCGGCCAGTGCGGCGACGCAGGGCTGGCACACCGCGACCATGTGCGAGCCCGGACCCACGGCTTCGGTGAAGCGGATCAGGTAGCCGATGTAGTCGTCGAGGCTGAAGCCGCCGTGGACCAGCGAGACGTCGCGGGCGTTGTGCCAGTCGGTGATGTAGACCTCGTGGTCTTGCAGCAGGGTGCGCGCGGTCTCGCGCAGCAGGGTCGCGAAGTGGCCCGACAGCGGCGCCGCCAGCAGCACCTTGGGCTGCTCGGGCAGGTCGGCACCGGTCTTGCGAAAGCGCAGCAGGGTGCCGAACGGCAGTTGGAGCACCTCTTCTTCGACCACGGGCACTTCCTGTTCGCCGATCGTCACCGAGTGGATGTTGTAGGGCGGGCGCGAATGCGTCAGCCGCAGGCGCGAAATCACGTCACAGGCGGCGGCCACCTTGCGCACCACCGTGCGTTCGGTTTTCTCCAGCCACAGCGATGCGCTCAGGTGCTGGGCGAAGAGCCGCATTGGAGAGGTCAGGTCGGACTGAAGTTGGTAGGCCTGGTACAGCATGTCGGTCTTTCCTGTGGGATGCAGCCCTGAGTTGCAAGGAACGGACCAGCGGATACCGCACCGGGGCGGTGCGCAGACCGCGCACAAAGGTGGCACAGGGATTGCTCTTTGCACTGCCTCCAGAGGAGCAAGCCATGGCCAGAGCGGTACTCACGATCAGCAGCAAGAACTACGGTGCCTGGGCCTTGCGCGGCTGGCTCATGTGCAAGCTTGCGAAGCTCGACTTCGACGAGCACGTGATCTCGCCCGACGACCCGGCGATGAAGGCCGAGATGCTGCTGCTGTCGGCTTCGATGCGCGTGCCCTCGCTGGACCACGACGGCGTGCATGTGTGGGACACGCTGGCCATCGGTGAATACCTCAACGAGATCAAGCCCAAGGCGGGACTGCTGCCCGCGGACCGCAAGGCGCGCGCGCACTGCAGGGCAATCTGCGGCGAGATGCACTCGGGCTTTTCGGCCCTGCGCAGTTCGCTGCCGATGAACATCAAGGCCCACTTCCCGGCCTTCAAAGTGTGGTCGCGCGCGCAGGCCGACATCGAGCGCATCGAGGCGATCTGGAACGAATGCCTGGACACCTATGGCGGGCCTTACCTGTTCGGCGAAAAGCCCTGCATCGCCGATGCGATGTTCGCGCCGGTGGTCACGCGTTTCATCACCTACGACGTGCCGCTGGATCTGCCATGTGTCGCCTACTGCGACACCGTCATGGCCTTGCCGGCCATGAAAGAGTGGGTCGCAGCCGCCGAAGCCGAGCCCGACGAGATCGACGAGCTCGACGCGGAGTTCTGACTCAGGGTTCGTTCCAGGGCGTCGGGGCCGGGATCTCGCAGACCGGGTCCACCGGCAGCGACTGGAAGTCGGCCGGGCCGACGATTTCCAGGTACTCCATGTCGGGCGAGTAGTCGAACAGGTAGTGGCGGATGCCGGGGCGCTGGTGCACCACGTCGCCGGCCTGGACCAGGGTGACCTGGTCTTCGTACATGAACTTGGCCCAGCCCTTGGTCATGATCACGATCTGGAAGTCGGCCACGTGGATGTGCCAGCCGGTGCCGCCGTCCGGCGGCAGGTTGGCCTTGACCAGGTGCGCGATCACCTTGCCGTGGGTGGCTGCGGCGATGCCCAGGTCGCGGTAGAGGAAGAAGTCGCGCAAGCCACCGCGCACAAACTCGGTTTCGCCGGGTTTGACATGGGAGAAAAGGGTGCCTGTTTTGTCCAGCATGGTGCGCTCCTTTGGGTTGGGGGCGGCGAAATCGCCGCCGGATGGGGGGTGATTGGTGCGTTGCACAAAGTGCGCCAATCCGTCCGGTGGGCTCGGGGATAATCCCCATCCATGAGCGGCAACACCTTCGGCACCCTGTTTTGCGTCACCAACTTCGGTGAATCCCACGGCCCGGCCATCGGCTGCGTGATCGACGGCTGCCCGCCCGGCATGTCGCTGACCGAAGCCGACATCCAGCACGACCTGGACCGCCGCCGGCCCGGCACCAGCAAGTTCGTGACCCAGCGCAACGAGCCCGATGCGGTCGAGATCCTGAGCGGCGTGTACGAGGGCCAGACCACCGGCACGCCGATTGCCCTGCTGATCCGCAACACCGACCAGCGCAGCAAGGACTACGGCAACATCCTGCAGACCTTCCGCCCCGGCCATGCCGACTACGCCTACTGGCAGAAGTACGGCGTGCGCGACCCGCGCGGCGGCGGCCGCAGCTCGGCCCGCCTGACCGCGCCCACGGTGGCGGCCGGCGCGGTGGCCAGGAAGTGGCTCAAGGAAAAGTTCGGCACCACCTTCCACGCCTGCATGACGCAGATCGGCGAGCTGCCGATCGGCTTCGAGAGCTGGGACCATGTGCCGAACAACCCGTTCTTCGCCCCGATGGCCGACGTCTCGGCGCTGGAGGCCTACATGAACGAGTTGCGCAAGAGCGGCGATTCGTGCGGCGCGCGCCTGCGCGTGGTGGCGCAGAACATGCCGGTCGGCCTGGGCCAGCCGCTGTACGACAAGCTGGACGCCGACATCGCCTACGCGATGATGGGTCTGAACGCGGTCAAGGGCGTCGAGATCGGTGCCGGTTTCGCCTCGGTGGCCGACAAGGGCAGCACCCACGGTGATTCGCTCACGCCGGGCGGCTTCGTCGGCAACAAGGCGGGTGGCGTGCTCGGCGGCATCAGCACCGGGCAGGACCTGGACGTGTCCATCGCCATCAAGCCCACCAGCTCGATCCTGGTGCCGCGCGATTCCATCGATGTGGCGGGTGCGCCCACGGAAGTCATCACCAAGGGCCGCCACGACCCCTGCGTCGGCATCCGCGCCGCGCCCATCATGGAAGCGCTGCTGGCCCTGGTGGTGATGGACCACGCGCTGCGCCACCGCGCGCAGTGCGGCGATGTGCACGTGGACACCCCGGACATCGCTGCGGCCTCGCGTGCCTAAGCAAAAAAAACAGCTCCTGCCTTTCGCGGCGCTTTCGGCCAGCTACTTCGCGCACATCGGCTTCTTCAATCCCTACCTGCCGCTCTGGCTGAAGGACCTGGGGTTCGGGCTGTTCGCGATCAGCGTGCTGACCTCCGTGCAGTCGGCCACGCGCCTGTTCGCACCCTACGCCTGGGGCACGCTCTCGGACCGCACCGGCGAGCGCGTCAAGCTGCTGCGTTATGGCGCCACCGCGGCGCTCATCTTCTCGCTCGCGCTGTGGTTCCCGCTCGGCCCGGTGGCCTTGTTCGTGGTGTTGCTGCTGATGTTCACCCACACCAGCGCCATGATGCCCATGAGCGAGGCCGCGCTGGCCCATCTGGTGAGCCAGGGTGGTGCCTTCGATGCGAAGCGTTATGGCCGCGTGCGGCTCTGGGGCTCGCTGGGTTTTCTGGTGACGGTGGTGGTGGCCGGCTGGTGGTTCGAGCGCTTCGGCATGGGGCACTTTCCGGCCTGGACCCTGGTCACGCTGATCGCGGTGGTGGTGAGTGTCTGGCGGCTGCCCGACTTCAAGGAAGCGGCCCACCGCGACGACGACCACCCGGCGGTCTGGCCGCTGCTGAAGCAACCGGCGGTGCGCTGGTTCTTCGCGGCGGTGTTTTTCCACGTGCTCTCGCACATCTTCATCTACGTCTTCTTCTCGCTCTATCTCGACAGCCTGGGCTACAGCAAGACCCTGATCGGTCTGCTCTGGGCGGTGTCGGTGCTGATCGAGATCGGCTGGTTCTTCACCCAGGGGCGCTGGCTGCCCAAGCTGAGCCTGACGGGCTGGCTGGTGCTGGCCTCGGTGCTGATGGTGTTGCGCATGGGCGTCACGGCGGGCCTGCCGACGGTGTGGCCGCTGCTGCTGGCGGCGCAGACCCTGCACGCGATCACCTTCGCCGCCCACCACACGGTCTGCATCGCGCTGCTCTCGCACCACTTTCCGGGCCGCCTGCGTGGTCGCGGCCAGGCGCTCTACACCGTGATCGGCTATGGGTTGCCGGGTGTGCTGGGTGGTCTGGGCGGCGGTGTGCTGTCCTCGGCGCTGGGCCTGTCGGCGGTGTTCTGGCTGGCCGGGGGGCTGGCCGCCGTGGCCAGCCTGTGCGCTGTGCGGTTGCGGCAACTGGACCACCGGTCGGGCTAGGGAGCGGGCCGCGGGCACAATGGCTTTGTTACCCGATGTATCTGCTGTCACACACGCCATGAGTCCGCACAACCAATCCACCAACTCCGCCCCACGAACCCGCGACCCCCGCTCCACCCCGAAGATTCCGCCGTTCTGGCACCGGCTCAACGCCTTCTTCCTGTTCCCGTTCCAGGTACGGCCGCTGATGTACGCGGTGTTCCTGTCGCTGTGTTCGCTGACCGTGATGGTCTCGCCGCTGATCGGCTTTTTTGCGGTCATCGGCATCCTGCTGGCCACCGCCCGGTACAGCTTCAAGGTCGCGGCGATGGCCTCGATGGGCATGCTCGACAGCACGGACTACGACAGCGCGCGCAGCGATCCGGCCTGGACCAACCTGCCCTGGAAGTTCATGGGCGTGCTGCTGGTGCACGGCTTCGTCATTTCCCTGCTGATGTCGGCCAGCGAGGGGCTGGGGGACATCGGCCGGCTGATCTCGTCGCTGCTGGTGCCCGCCACGCTGATGGTGCTGATCCAGACCACCAGCCTGCGCAGCGCGATCAACCCGGCGGAACTGATGCGGGCGGTGGCGGCGGTGGGCATGCCCTACCTGCTGCTGTGCGTGTTCATGCTGCTGCTCAGCACCGGCATGCCGGTGGCCTGGGGGCTGCTGCTGCCGCTGGCGCCCAAGGGCCTGATCGCTCCGGTGATGACCTTTGTGGCGGTGTATTTTTCGTGGGTCACCGCCAGCATGATCGGCTACGTGATGTTCCAGAACCACGAGAACCTGGACATCGACCTGGTGCAGGACCCGTCGAACGAGCTGATGGCGGCCGGGCAGGGCGCACGCCGCTCCGGTCCGGTGGTCGACCCGGTGGTGCGCGAACGCGATGCGCAGGTGGCCGCGCTGATCAAGGAGGGCAACCTCAATGAGGCCCACGAGCTGGCCTACGACTGGCAACGCACCAACCCCGAGTCGCTGCCTGACCAGCGCCGCTACCACCGTGTGCTGCTGCTGACCGACAAGAAGGACACGCTGGCCTGGTTCACGCAGAAGGTGATCCAGAGCCTGATGAAGGAGCAGAAGGGCCAGGAAGCGCTGCAGGTCCACGAGGCCACGCTGGCCAAGTGTCCCGAGCTGTCGCTGGAGTCGGCCGAGCTGACGCTCACGCTGGCGCAGCTGGCCTGGAAGGGCATGGACCACAAGCAGGCGCTGGCGCTGCTCAAGGGTTTCGACAAGCGCTACCCGCGCGACCCGGCTGTGCCCAAGGCCTACGAGCTGATCGCCCGCGTGCTGCACCAGGGCATGGGCCGCACCGAGCAGGCGCTGGCGGTCTACCGCGCCATGGTCAAGCATTTCCCGCAGCACCCCAGCACGCAGGAGGCGGCCTGGCTGCTGCGCGAACACACCGGGACCGCGGTGCCGGTGGCGGCCCGTCCCGCCGCCTGAAACGCCCCGGCGCCGCGGTTGCTCAGGGTGTTGCGGGTGGATCGCGCCGCGCCAGCATCCGGGTGACCGGGTCCTCGGGCGCGTGCTTCATGAGCGCGGGCAGCCAGCCCATGGCCGCTTCAAACTGCTTGTGGTGCACCAGCTGGTTCACCAGCAGGGTCAGCGTCGCCGGCCATTGCGGATGCACCGGCGAACTGCGGTGCAGCACCCGCGCGAGGTGCTGCGCATCGTCCCAGGCCTGCAGCTTCACGAACGCGGTGGTGAGATGGACCAGGGTGCCACCGCTCAGGCGCGCGCCGGGCTGGGCCAGCTTCAGGTACTCGTGGTAGCGGGTGTGCTGGCGCCGCCGTGCTGCCGAGTCGGCGGCGGGCAGGGTCAGCAGGCCCTTGGCCGCGGCGTGGAACTCGTCGCTGGCCGGGAAGTGTTTCGCCACCTCGAACCACGAGGCCAGCACCGCCTCGTCGCGTGGCCGCAGGCGGGCGGCGCGGTGCCAGGCCTGGCTGGCGGCGGCGAAGTTCAGCTCGTCGGTCAGCGCCTGCGCGCGGTCGATCGCGGCCTGCGCGGCGGTCTCGTCTTCGCTCGCGGGAGCGGCCTCGGCCGGCGCCAGGTTCGACGGCGCCTCGAACTTCTTCACGGCCATCAGCATCGCCATCAGCAGCGCACCGCAGGTCAGGCCGCCCAGGTGCGCCATGTAGTCCACCCCCTCGCCGCCCAGCCACTGCTGCAGCGCCTCATGCCCCATGTACACCGGCAGCATCACCAGCGCGGGCCAGCGCGCGTAGTTGAAATAGAACAGCAGCAGATAGAAGAAGTTGATCCGCCGCAGCCGGTACATCACCACGTACATCGCCATCAGGCCCGAGATCGCGCCCGAGGCGCCCAGCCCCATCCCGGGCGCACCGGCGTGTGACCAGAGGGACACCGCCGAGGCGCCGATGCCGCTGAGCAGGTACATCAGCAGGTAGGTGCCCGAGCCCAGCGCCATCTCCAGCGTGAAGCCGAACAGGAACAGGAACACCATGTTGCCCAGCAGGTGTTCGGTGCTGCCGTGCAGGAAGGTCGCGGTGAGCCAGTTCACGGAAGGGGCGGAGATGCCCTGGTCGAAATGCAGGGCCCAGCGCCAGGTGAAGGGCTGCGGCTCGTAGGGTGTGACCTGTGCCCGCAGGCTGCGCCATTGTCCGTACTGCGGATCGGTCGTTGGGATCACCTGGCCGGCCAGCAGGGCCTGGCGGAAGGTCTGCTCGTGCCACATGTCCACATAGAGCTGTTCGGCCAGCTGCTCCTCGTCCTTGTTCGCCCAGTGTTTTTCGATCGCCTCGGCGTGCTCCTTGTTGCGCGGGTCGGGCGAGGCCTTGTGCCGGAGGTGTTCGATGTAGCGTGGTACCTCGATCGCGGCCAGGCCGCTGGCCGCGTAACGTTCGGCGTTGCGCTCGACCTTCTGGTCTTCCGAGGCCTGCCAGCCCCAGTAGATGAGCATGTTGGCGACGATCAGCAGCACCGTCATCCAGGGTGGCGACTGCCAGGTGGGCTTGTTGGCCAGGGGAATGGCAAAAAACATCGTGCGGTTCCGGACAGCGGTTTCAGAGCAGGTTGCGCAGGCCGCGCGCCGCTTCCTGCAGCACCGGCAGCACGCGTTTGACGGCGTCTTCGCTGGTTTCCTGGTTGATCGGCATGGTGATGCTGATCGCGCCGTGCACCAGGTTGTTGCGGTCCAGCAGCGGCACCGAGATGCCGCGGAAGTTCAGCTCCATCTGCTGCTCCGACAGCGCCCAGCCCTGGCGCCGCACGCGCGCCAGTTCGCCACGCAGCGCCTCCTTGCTCGACAGCGTGAAGGGCGTGTAGGTGCCCAGCGTGCGTGCCGCCAGCCACTCGTCGGCCGCGGCCTCGCCCATGCTCGCCAGGATCGCCATGCCGGCCGCGGTCACCTGCGCCTGCACGCGCGAGCCCAGCATGTAGCCGGTGTTCATGTGGCGGTGCGCGCCGCTGCGCGCGATGTAGACCGTCTCGCCGCCGTCGAGCACGCCGAGGTACGCGACCTCCTGCGTGCCGCCGGCGATGCGCTGCAGGAAGGGCTGCACCAGCCGGGGCAGCCGCGCCGATTCGAGGTAGGCGTGGCCCAGCCGCAGGATGCGCGGCGTCAGCCAGAACAGCTTGCCGTCGGTGCCCACATACCCCAGGTGCGCCAGCGTCAGCAGGTAGCGGCGCGCGGCGGTGCGGGTGAGGCCGCAACGCGTGCCGGCCTGGCTGGCGGTCAGGCGCGGGTGCTGGTCGTCGAAGGCTTCGATCACCGCCAGGCCTTTTTCGAGGCCGGCGATCCAGTCGCGTTTCTCCAGCGGCGGTGTGTTCCAGGCGGTCAGGTTCTGTGTCATGAAAACCCTGATATCGTGCGATCAACGTGGGGTGGCGTTCGATTATCGAACGAATCGGCCACCCGGTCGGCCGGCGCATGGCGTGCCGGCGCCTACAGTGGTGGCTTGCACCAACACCGGCGCGCGGCGGGGCTGCGCGCGGCACCTGATGGAGACTGGAACATGAGTGATCTGCTGATCAACCCCGCCGCCGGCCGCGAGCCCCTGCAAGCCTCGTTCAGCGACGCCGCCAACCCGCTGGGTCTGGACGGCATCGAGTTCATCGAATACGCGACCACCAAGCCCCAGGCCCTGGGCCAGGTGCTGGAGATGATGGGCTTCAGGCCGGTGGCGCGCCACCGGTCGCGCGAAGTCCTGCTGTACCGCCAGGGCGAACTCAACATCGTGGTCAACGCGCACCCCAGCGATGCGCAGGGCGCCAGCCACGGCAGCGACGTGCCATCGATTTCCGCGATGGCGCTGCGCGTGCGCGATGCCCGCGCGGCCTACCACTACGTGCTCGAGCGCGGCGCCTGGTCGGTGCCGACCCACGCCGAGGTGATGGAGCTGAACATCCCGGCCATCCACGGCGCCGGTGGCAGCCGCATCTACTTCGTCGACCGCTACAAGGAGTTCTCGATCTACGACGTGGACTTCGTGCCGATCCCCACCGTCGAGCAGCGTCCGGTCCCGACCGCCGGCATCCACTTCTTCGGCATCGTGCAGTACATCGGCCCCGAGCGCAGCAACGACTGGATCGCCTTCTACGACGAGCTGTTCGGCACCGAGCTGATCCCCGACGACCAGCGCTTCGGCATCATGCCCAAGGGCACGCTGCTGCGCACCCCGGCGCTGGACCCGGCCAAGCGCTTCATGCTGCAGCTGGTCGAGCCGCCGGTGAACGTGCACGACGCCGACGAGAAGCTGCAGCGCATCGGCCTGGGCGTGCCCGACGTGCTGGCGGCCGTGAAGGCGCTGCGTGCGCTGGGCGTGGAGTTCGTCGAGACCGAGGCCGCCCACACCGAGCAGCGCGGCGCGATCACCAAGACCTACCTGGGCTCGGTGGTGTTCGAGCTGGTGCACAGCGAACAGCGCACCGGAGGCTGAGCCCATGAAACCGTCTCAAGCCGCCATCGTCGAAGCCATTGCCGGTTTCGGCATGGACACCATCACGCTCGCCGGTCCGCTCGAAGCCAAGCTCGCCGCCATGAAGGCCGCCGGTTTCTCGCAGGTCATGCTCAAGGCCAACGACATCAACGGCCACCCGGGCGGCATCGACGCGGGCGTCGCTGCGGTCAAGGCCAGCGGCCTGCGCGGCACGGGTTTTCAGGTGCTGCGCGATTTCGAAGGTCTCTCGGGCCACCTGCACAGCTACAAGATCGACATCGCCAAGGCGATGCTCGAGATGTGCGCTGCGCTGGACTGCAAGGTGCTGCTGGCCTGTTCGTCGACCTCGGCCCACGCGACCCAGGACCTGGACCACATCGCGCGCGACCTGCGCAAGCTGGCCATGCTGGCGTTGCCGCTGGGCATCAAGATCGCCTACGAAGGCCTGTCCTGGGGCCGCACGGTCAACGAGTTCACGGCCTCGTGGGACGTGGTCTGCCGAGCCGACTGTCCCAACCTGGGCATCGGTCTCGACTCGTTCCACATCTTCGCCGCCAAGACCGCGCTGGACGAGATCGACTACCTCGACCCGAGCAAGATCTTCCTGGTGCAGCTGTCCGACTTCATGTGGCAGGAGACCAAGACCTTCGAGGAGCGCATGGCGACCGCGCGCACCTTCCGCGTCTTCCCCGGCGAAGGCGTGCACAGCGAGCAGATCGTCGACCTGGTGCTGCGGCTGGACAAGCTGGGCTATGCGGGCGACTACAGCTTCGAGGTCTTCAACGACGACTACCAGCAGATGCCGCTGCCGATGGTGGCCGAGCGCGGCAAGCGCGCCGCGCTCTGGCTGGCCGAGGACGTGCTGCGCCGCTCGGTGCCGCTGCCCAACCAGATGCGGCTGAAGTCGCTGGGCTGAGCGCCGGCCGACCCAACAGAAAAACCCCGTCTGCATGGCGCAGACGGGGTTTTCTTTTTGGGGGTCACCCCTTGCCTCAGGCCTGTGCTTCTTCGCCCAGCCGCCCGTCGCGGAAATCGTTCAGCGCCTGGTAGATCTCGTCTTTCGTGTTCATCACGAACGGGCCGTACTGCGCGATGGGTTCGTTCAGCGGGTGGCCGGCGATCAGCAGGGCCTTGGCGTCGCCGCCGGCGTCGATCACCACGCCGTCGCTGCCCGCGCTGTTGGCCAGCAGGGCCATGCGGCCCGCCGGCACCCGCTGCCCGCCGATGGTGAGCTCGCCCCGGTAGACATAGACGAAGGCGTTGTGCGTGGCCGGCAGCGGCTGCGCGAAGGTCGATCCGGCCTGGAAATGCAGGTCGAGGTACAGCGGCGCGGTGGCGTCGCGGGTCACGGCGCCGCCGACGCCATGGCTTTCACCGGCGATCACGGTCACGGCCACACCTTCGGCCGTGGTGAACTGCGGCAGGTCCGCATTCTTGAAGTCGCGGTACCAGGGCGCGTTCATCTTGTCGCGGCCGGGCAGGTTCAGCCAGAGCTGGAAGCCTTCCATCACGCCTTCTTCCTGCTGCGGGATCTCGGAATGGATCACGCCCCGACCGGCCGTCATCCACTGCACGCCGCCGTTCTCCAGCAGACCTTCGTGGCCCGCGCTGTCGCGGTGCAGCATGCGGCCCGCGATCATGTAGGTGATGGTCTCGAAGCCGCGGTGCGGGTGGTCGGGAAAGCCGGCGATGTAGTCGTCGGGGTTGTCGCTGCCGAAGGCATCGAGCATCAGGAACGGGTCCAGCCGGCGCTGCAGGTCTTGCGTGAGCACGCGGGTGAGCTTGACGCCCGCGCCGTCGGACGTGGGCTGCCCCGCGATCAGCCGCTCCACGCGGCGTGCTTGCTGGACGCTGGGGGTGAGGATGGCGGTGGTCATGGCAGTCTCCTGGTGAAACGGGGCGGGAGGGTCAAGCTCAGGCGAGGGCGGCCTCGATGTCCTGCTCGGCCTGGGCAAAGCCCTTGGCGGCGGCTTCCGGGCCCATGGCCAGGCCTTCGGCATAGATGAAGCGCACGTCGGTCATGCCCAGGAAACCCAGCACGGCCTTCAGGTAAGGCACTTGCGAGTCGTTGGGCGTGTCGCGGTACAGGCCGCCACGGGCCAGCGCCACGTAGACGGTCTTTCCCGTGAGCAGGCCTTCGGGGCCGGTCGCGGTGTAGCGGAAGGTGGTGCCGGCGCGGGCGATGGCGTCAATCCAGGCCTTGAACTGCACCGGCACGCCGAAGTTGTACATCGGCACGCCCAGCACGAGGGTGTCGTGGGCCTGGATCTCGGCGATCAGCGCGTCGTCCAGCGCCACGCGGGCGGCCTGCTCGGGGCTGCGCTGGTCGGCCGGGGTGAACAAGGCGCCCAGGGCGGCTTCGTCCAGCACCGGGTGCGGCGTCACGGCCAGATCGCGCAGGGTGAGGGTGGCGCCGGGGTTGGCGGCCTTCAGGCGCTCCACCACGCTGTTGGCGACCTTGGTGGAATTGGCGCCTTCGCGGCGGGCACTGGCGTTGATCTGCAGGATGTTCATGGCGGGTTCCTTGAAAAGGGTGGGACGATGGAGAGAATGTAATTGGCACCAATCTCCTTGAAAATCCCTGAATCTGGATATGATTGTTTCCATGATGGAACAATCAGGCGCCAGCCACGGCATCGATCCCAACGACCTGCTGATCTTTGCCCGGGTGGCCGAGCTGGGGAGCTTCAGCCGCGCGGCCGAGCGCCTGGGCCTGCCCAAGTCCACCGTCTCGCGCCGGCTGGCGGCGCTGGAGCAGCGCATGGGCGAGCGCCTGCTGCTGCGCACCACGCGGCGCCAGACCCTGACCGAATTCGGCCTGCAACTGCTCGAACACGCGCGCCAGGTGGTGGCCGAGCTGGACGCCGTGGGCCTGCTGCGCGAGCAGCGCCAGGCCGCGCCGAGCGGTCGGCTGCGGGTGTCGATGCCGGGCGACTTCGCCAACATGGTGCTGGTGGACAGCCTGGCCGCCTTCATGGCGCTGCATCCGGCCATCACGCTGGAGCTGGACCTCTCGCCGCGCCGGGTCGATCTGCTGGGCGAGGGCTTCGACGTGGCGGTGCGCATGGGCGACCTGCCGGACGACGCGTTGCTGGTGGCCAGCAAGCTGGCGGTGTTCACCCACGGCCTGTACGCCTCGCCCGGCTACCTGGCCGACCACGGCGACCCGCAGTCGCCGGACGATCTGGCCCGCCACGTCGCCGTGCGGCTGCTGCGGGGCAATGGCGAGACCGCCGGCTGGACCCTGTCGCAGGGCGACCAGTCCTGGAGCGGCGTGCCGGCCGGGCGTGTCAGCGCCAACTCGCCCGAGATGTTGATCCGCCTGGCGCGCGCCGGCGCCGGCATCGCGGCGGTGCCGGACCATTACGCGGTGGCCGACGTGCGCGCCGGCGCGCTGCGCCGCGTGCTGCCCGGCTGGACCATGCCCACCAGCACGGCCTGGGCGGTGTACCCTGGCCGCAAGCTGATGCCGGCCAAGACGCGCGCCTTCGTGGACATGCTCCAGGTGGCGTTGCGCGGCTGCAGTGAACCTCCGGTGGTCTGAGCCACTCTGCCCTTCTCTGGAACCCACAGGACGAGGACCCGACCATGCCGCACAACGTATCGCTCATCAACACCATCGCGGCCGGCCTGGGCCTGGCGCTGATCCTGGGATTTCTGGCGTCGCGGCTGCGTCTGCCGGCCCTGGTCGGGTATCTCGTGGCGGGGGTGGTCATCGGCCCGTTCACGCCGGGCTTCGTGGCCGACGCGGAGATCGCGGCCCAGCTGGCCGAGATCGGCGTGATGCTGCTGATGTTCGGCGTCGGCCTGCATTTCTCGCTGGACGATCTGCTGTCGGTGCGCAAGATCGCATTGCCCGGGGCGGTGGTGCAGATGGTGGTCGCCACGCTGATGGGCATGGGGCTGGCGCTCTGGTGGGGCTGGGGCATGGGCCCGGCGCTGGTGTTCGGCATCTCGCTGTCGGTGGCGAGCACGGTGGTGCTGCTGCGCGCGCTGGAAAGCCTGGGCATCCTGGAGTCGTTCACCGGCCGCATCGCGGTGGGCTGGCTGGTGGTCGAGGACCTGGCGATGGTGCTGGTGCTGGTGCTGCTGCCGCCGCTGGCCGGTTTTCTCGGCGGCACGCAACCGGCCGGAGGAGGGGCGTCGGTCTGGCAGACCCTGGGCCTGACGCTGCTGCAGGTCGGCGGCTTCGTGGCGCTGATGCTGGTGGTGGGGCGGCGGCTGTTTCCCTGGGTGCTCTGGCAGGTCACGCGCACCGGCTCGCGCGAGCTGTTCACGCTGTGCGTGGTGGCGGCGGCGGTGAGCATCGCGTTCGCCTCGGCCGCGCTGTTCGGTGTGTCGTTCGCGCTCGGGGCCTTCTTTGCCGGCATGGTGCTGCGCGAGTCGGAGTTCAGCCACCGCGCGGCCGAGGAGTCGCTGCCGCTGCGAGATGCGTTCGCGGTGCTGTTCTTCGTCTCGGTGGGCATGCTGTTCAACCCGGCGGTGCTGGTCGAGCGGCCCCTGCAGGTGCTCGGCGTCGTGGCGATCATCCTGCTGGGCAAGTCGCTGGCGGCGGCGGTGCTGGTGATCGCGCTGCGCTACCCGCTCAACACCGCACTCACGGTCTCGGCCAGCCTGGCCCAGATCGGCGAGTTCTCGTTCATCCTGGTCGGCCTGGGCGCGGCGCTGGGCCTGATGCCGCCCGAGGGGCAGAGCCTGGTGCTGGCGGGCGCACTGATCTCGATCGCGGTCAATCCGCTGCTGTTCAAGGCGATTGCGCCGATCCAGGCCTTCCTGCGCGCGCGGTCCGCGTTCGTGCGCAAGCTGGAGGCCCGCGACGATCCGCTGGCCGAACTGCCGGGCTCGACCGACGAGCGCTTCCTGTCGCGGCAGGTGGTGCTGGTGGGTTATGGCCGCGTGGGGCGCCACATCGCACAGGCGCTGCGGGAGGCCCACCAGCCCTTCGTGGTGGCCGAGCAGAACCGGGAGATCGTGGAGCGCTTGCGCGAGCAGGGCATCCCGGCGGTGTTCGGCGATGCGGCCGATCCGGCGGTGCTGGTGCAGGCGCATGTGGCGCGGGCCCGCATGCTGGTCATCGCCACGCCGGACTCGATGGCGGCGCGGCCCATGATCGAAACGGCGCGCACGCTCAACCCGGGCATCGAGGTCGCGGTGCGCTCGCACAACGAGGAAGAGGCCCAGCGGTTGCGCGACGAAGGCGCCGGCCAGGTGTTCCTGGGGGAAGTCGAGCTGGCCGATGCCATGGTCCGCCATGTGATGGCGGGGCGCGGCGCATGAGCCAGGCGGGCGGGCGGGTCTGGTCCGTCAGTCGATCCACAGCACGGCAGCACCGGCGCTGCTGATGCCGCTGAGCGAGCCCAGCAGGGCGAGGTCGCGCCGCTCGGTGCGCTGCCACCAGGCCAGCAGGGTGGTGAGCAGGAGGATGGCCGCGACGGCGGTGGCGATCAGGAAGGCGGTGTCCATGGGTTTCTCCGGGGTTGTGACCGCCCAAGTCTCGGCGGAGTCCGCGCCCGGAGGCAGCAGGATTTCCGGAAAGGGTCTTCCGGTCGAAGCGGAACGGGCGCGCTGCCGATGCTGCGCCGGTGGGACCGACCAGCTCCTGCGACTTTACGCGCCAGACACAAAGCCTTCACCCAGGGCGGCATTCGCGGGAACGAGAATGCGGCGATGAACGCTCCAGCGATTGCCCTGAACCGCTTTGGCCTCGGCGCCCGGCCCGACGAGCCGCCACCCACCGACCCGCCGCGATGGTTGTTGTCGCAGTTCGATCGGTACGAGGCGCTGCCGCCGGCCTGGAAGGCTGCCGCGCGCACGCCGGTGCTGGTCGACGCCTGGCTGGCGCAGCAGCGCGCGGTGCGCCAGGCCCCGGAAGGGCAACGCAGCGGCATCCGGGAGGCCTACCTGCGCCAGGGGCGGGATGAATACGTGATCGCGGCGGGCGCGCGGACGGCCAGCGCGCTGCAGACGGACACGCCTTTTGTCGAGCGGCTGGTGCACTTCTGGTCCAACCACTTCGCGGTCTCGGTGGACAAGCTGCTGATGGTGGGGCTGGCGGGCGGGTTCGAGGCCGACGCGATCCGCCCGAACGTGCTGGGGCGCTTTGAAGACCTGTTGCTGGCGGTGGTGCGCCACCCGGCGATGCTGCTCTACCTGGACCAGGCCCAGTCCATCGGCCCGGGCAGTGCCGCCGGACAGCGGGCCCAGGAGCGGCAATCCAGGGGCCGCGGCCTCAACGAGAACCTGGCACGGGAGATTCTGGAGCTGCACACGCTGGGCGTGCGCAGCGGCTACTCGCAGGACGACGTGACCGAGCTGGCCCGGGCGCTGACCGGCTGGACCCTGCCCGGCGATGCGCCGCAGGACGGCGCCGGATCGACCTTCCGTTTCGTGGCCGCACTGCACGAACCGGGCGCGCGAACCGTGCTCGGCCGTGGCTATGCCGACGAGGGCGAGCAACAGGCCCGCGCCATCCTCCACGACCTGGCCACCGAGCCCGCGACCGCCCGGCACATCGCCACCAAGCTTGCACGCCACTTCGTCGCGGACGATCCCCCGCCCGCGCTGGTGCAGCGGCTGGCTGACAGCTTCCTGCGCACCGGCGGTGACCTGAGCAGCCTGTACCGCGAACTGCTGGCGGCGCCGCAAGCCTGGGCGCCTGCGCAGGCCAAGTTCAAGTCGCCCTGGGACTGGGGTGTGTCCAGCCTGCGCGCCCTCGGACGGAAGGAGTTGCCGCCCATGCAGGCCTCCAACCTGTGGAACCAGCTCGGCCAGCCGGTGTGGCGACCGGGGTCGCCGGCCGGCTACGGGGACCTGGCGGCGAACTGGGCGGCGCCCGACGCGCTGATCCGGCGGGTGGAGACCGCGCAGCGCCTGGCCCAGCAGGCCGGCAACACCGTCGATGCCCGGGCGCTGGCGCCGCGGGTGTTGCCCGGCGACGCACTGACCACGGCCACGGCGGGCGCGATTGCCCGCGCCGACAGCGCGGAGACGGCCCTGGCGCTGCTGCTGGTGGCGCCCGAATTCCTGAGGAGATAAGGCCATGGACCGACGCCGCTTTCTGGGCTCCGCCGCACTGCTGGCGGCCCCCCGCATCGTGTTCGCGAAGGCCGCCACCGAGCGGCGCTTCGTCTTCGTCATCCAGCGTGGTGCCGCCGACGGACTGAACACGCTGATTCCCTACGCCGACCCGGCCTATGCGAGCGCGCGCGGCGCACTGGCCATCGACCCGGCCAGTGCGCTGAAGCTGGACGGCAGCTTTGCCCTGCATCCCTCGCTGGAGCACCTGGGCCAGCTGTACGCCGCCAGGCAGGCGACCTTGTTCCATGCGGTCGCCTCACCGTACCGCGACCGCTCCCACTTCGACGGGCAGAACGTGCTGGAGTCCGGCGGCACGGCGCCGTACCAGGTCAAGGACGGCTGGCTGAACCGGCTGCTGGGCGTGTTGCCGCGCAACGGCAAGGAGGCCATTGCGTTCTCGCCCGCCGTGCCGCTGGCGTTTCAGGGCGTGGTCCCGGTGACTTCCTACGCGCCGTCCGCGCTGCCGCAGGCCCACGAGGAACTGCTGATGCGCGTGGAACAGCTGTACGCCCAAGACGGACAACTGCACGCGCTGTGGTCGTCCGCGCTGGAGGCGCGCAGCATGGCGGGCGGCATGGGCGGTGGCGCCAACCGCCAGGACGCGGGCGCGCTGGGCCGCATGGCGGCCGGCTTCCTGGGGCGTGCCGACGGACCCCGGGTGGCGATGATCGAGACCAGCGGCTGGGACACGCACAGCGGCCAGGCGGCGCGGCTGGCCACCCAGCTGCGGAACCTGGACAAGCTGCTGGCAGGCCTTCAGGAGGGACTGGGACCGGTGTGGGACCAGACCGTGGTGCTGGTGGCCACCGAGTTCGGGCGGACGGTGGCGGCCAACGGCACGGGGGGCACCGACCACGGCACCGGGGCCGTGGCGATGCTGGTCGGGGGCGCGGTGGACGGGGGACGGATCGTGGCCGACTGGCCGGGCCTGTCGGCCGCCAGCTTGCTGGACGGGCGTGACCTGAAGCCGACCCTGGCGCTGGACGCGCTGATCACCGCCGCGTGTGCAGAGAGCTTTGCGCTGGAGCCGGACCGGCTGGCGCCGGTGCTGTTTCCGTCCGGCGGGCCCAGGCCCCCGGTGCCGCGTCTCTTGCGCGCATAGAGACGCCGCGCGACGCGCGTGGCGTCGTCAGGCCTGCGAGTACGCCAGGCCGGATGCCACGCCGCCGAACAGGTCGCCCTCGACCAGCGGCACGCCCGGGAAGGCCGCGCGCAGCGTCTGCTGGAACGGTCGCAGGGCCGAGGAACCGCCGGTGAGATAGACCGCGTCGAGCTGGTCGTCGCGCAGGCCGGCGCGCTGCACACATTCGCGCGCGCAGGCCACGGTGCGCTCCAGCAGGCCGTCCAGGTGCTCATGCAGCGCGGCCGTGCCCATGGGGGCGGTGAGGGCGGCTTCGACGATGGAGAGGTCGACCTCTGTGTCGGCGTCGCTCATCGAACAGCGGATCTTGGCCTGCTCGACTTCGTGGGCGATGTGGTGGCCGTGGCGCTCGCGCAGCACGCGCATCAGCCGCTCGTGCAGGCGCACGTCGCGGTAGTTCACGCGCAGCGCCTGCGCCTGGCTGATCGCGCGCGGCAGGTAGAGCCACTGGATCAGGTGCCAGGTCGAGAGGTCGAAGAAGGTCCGGCTGGGCACCTCGCGGCCCTGCGGACCGAGGTGGCGGTAGCCGAGCAACGGCATGACCTGTTCCAGGCTGAGCCGCTGGTCGAAGTCGGTGCCGCCGATGTGCACACCGGTGGTCGCGAGCACGTCGCCCGAACGGTCCGCCTGCGCCATGCGCTGCGGCCCCAGGCGCACCACGGTGAAGTCGGAGGTGCCGCCGCCGATGTCGACGATCAGCACCAGCGATTCGCGGGTCAGCCGGCGCTCGTGGTCCAGCGCGGCGGCGATCGGTTCGAGCTGGAAGCTCACCTCGCGGAAGCCGGCGGCCTGCGCGGCGTCGAGCAGCGACTGCTGGGCCGCGGCGTCGCGCTGGGCATCGTCGTCGACGAAATGCACCGGCCGGCCCATGACCACGCGCTGCGGCGCACTGCCCAGCGACCGGGCCGCACGCTCGCGCAGCTCGGCCAGGAAGGTGGTCACGATTTCCAGAAAACTGATCGAGCGGTGGTGGATTTCCGTGCTTTCGTGGATCAGCGGGCTGCCCAGCAGGCTCTTGAGCGAGCGCATCAGGCGGCCTTCGGTGCCGGACAGGTACTGCGCCACCGCGTCGCGGCCGAAGTGTGTGCGCTGGTCTTCGGTGTTGAAGAAGACGGCGGTCGGCATGGAGACCGCCTCGCCTTCGAGCGGGATCAGGCGCGACAGGCCGCCGGGCGCGGCCCAGGACATGGCCGAGTTGGACGTGCCGAAGTCAATGCCGAGCGTGCCGGCAGGGTGTTTTTGCATGGGGGAACAGGGAAAGGAGGGCGGACGGGGCCAAGCCCGGGCGCACACGGGGGACCGGCATTCTGCCACTGCCCCGGCGGCGCTCTCAGCCTTTGCCCAGCGGCGGCCGCCCGAACAGGCTGTTGGTGTTGCAGATCGGGCCGAGTTCGGCGGCAGCCGCCAGCAGGTCCGGAGCCATCTCGTGCATGCGCGCCGGGGTCAGCCGCGTGCGCGGTCCGGCCACGCTGATGACGCCGATGGTCTCGCCGCGCCGCTGCACCGGCACGGCGATCGCGCTCATGCCGGGCGCGAACACCTCGTCGATCACCGCGTAGCCGCGCACCCGCGCCGCGTGCAGGAAGCCCAGCAGGGCCTTGACCGTGGTCGGCGCTTTGGGGCCGTAGTCCGAGGGCTCGCCGAAGCCCTGCTGCGAGACCAAGGCCAGCGCGCGTTCGTCGCTCAGGGTGAGCAGCCAGGCGTGGCCCGAGGCGGTGCAGGACAGGCGCGCGTCCTGCCCCATGTCGGGGTCGTAGCGCAGGCCCTTGCGCACGCCCTGCGCCTTGGCGATCCAGGTCAGGCGGTCGCCGTCGATGACCGACAGCCGCACCAGTTCGCCGGTGCGCTGCGCCAGCCGCTCCAGCAGCGGCTCGGCGATGTCCACGATGCCGGCGCCGCTGAGGTAGCCCAGCCCGATCGAGACCAGCTTGGTGGTCAGCAGGTAGTCGCCCTGGGCGCGCGCCTGGCGCACGTAGCCCCGCGCCTGCAGCGCGGCCAGCAGGCGGTGGCAGGCGCTCAGCGGCATGTCGAGTTCGGCCGCCAGCGAGGCCAGCGGCACGCCGTCGGGCTGGGCGGCCAGCTGTTCCAGCAGGGACAGGCCGCGGTCGAGGGCAAGGCTCATGATTTTCCGTATGAAGAAATCAGTTTCCAGTCGGGAAAGACTTTCCTGATGGATTTCAAGAATACGCCCAACGGCCCGCGGGGTGGGCCGGGTCAACCCAACGGAGACAACCATGCGGATTTTTCTCAAGCTTTCCCTGCTGACCGCGGCCCTGTGCCTCGGTGGTGGTGCACTGGCGCAGGACATCCAGGAACGCACCATCAAGTTCGGCCACCTCAACAACACCGACCACCCGGTGAGCCTGGGCGTGAAACGCTTTGCCGAGCTGGTGGCGGCCAAGAGCGGCGGCAAGCTCAAGGTGCAGGAGTTCCCCTCGTCCACGCTGGGCAATGAACTGCAGCAGCAGGCCGCGCTGCAGGGCGGGGTGCAGGAGATGAGCGCGCCGGCCACCACCTCGCTGGCGGGCATCGTCAAGGAGTTCGGCCTGATCGACTTCCCGTTCGCGGTGTCCAGCTTCGCGCAGGCCGACGCGCTGCTCGACGGCCCGTTCGGGCAGGCGCTGATCGCCAAGCTGCCCGAGAAAGGCCTGGTCGCGCTGGGCTACTGGGACCTGGGGTTCCGCAACGTCACCAACAGCAAGCGCGCGATCACCAAACCCGAAGACTTCGAGGGCCTGAAGCTGCGCGTGATCCCGAACCCGGTGTTCCTTGAGACCTTCAAGGCGCTCAAGGCCAACCCGGTGCCGATGCCGTTTGCCGAGCTCTACGGCGCGCTGGAGAGCAAGGCGGTGGACGGGCAGGAGAACCCGTTCTCGGTGATCCTGTCCAACAAGTTCCACGAGGTGCAGAAGCACGTGAGCGCCACCAACCACGTGTACGCCGCCAACATCCTGCTGGTGGGCAAGCGCTTCTGGGACCGACTCTCGCCGGTCGAGCAGCGCATCCTGACCGAGGCCGCCAACGAAAGCCGCGCCTACCAGCGCCAGACCAGCCGCGCCGCCGCGCAGAAGGCGGTGGGCGAACTGCAGGCCAAGGGCATGCAATACAACGAGGTGAGCCCCGCCGAGCAGCGGCGCATCGGCCAGATGGTCAAACCCGTGACCGACAAGATGGCGGCCGCCTACGACCCCGAACTGGTGAAGCTCTACCAGTCCGAACTGGCCCGCACCGCGCACTGAAGGCTGCTCACCATGAACATCCTCGTCCTGCACGGCCCGAACCTCAACCTGTTCGGGCGCCGCGAACCCCACATCTACGGCACCACCACGCTGGCCGAGATCAACGACAGCCTGCAGACACTCGCCGCCGAGCTGGGCGTGCGCCTGGAGATCCTGCAGTCCAACCACGAAGGCGTGCTGATCGACAAGCTGCACGAGCGCATCGACACCGCCCAGGGCGCGCTGATCAACCCCGCCGGGCTGACGCAGCACGGTGTGCCGCTGCACGACGCGATCAAGGCCATGCCGTTCCCCGTGATCGAGGTGCACCTGTCCAACATCGCGGCGCGCGAACCCTGGCGCGCGCACTCCATCATCTCGCCCGCCGTGCGCGGCACGGTGCAGGGACTGGGCTGGCGCTCCTACACCTGCGCCCTGCGCGGACTGGTGGACTTGCTGCGCTGAACCGAAACGGAACACTTTGTCCCCACAGCGACGTGGGACAAGGGTTTGCCCGGCCGACGCCGGGGGCCTGCGTCGCTACATTGGGGCACGACCCTGGCGCGCCGATCGCCGGGCGAACCCTAACGGAGACACACCCCATGTTGAAACTCAACGTCAACGGGAAGCCGGCGTCGCTCGACGCCGATCCCGAGATGCCCCTGCTGTGGGCCCTGCGCGAAGACCTCCGGCTCACCGGCACCAAGTTTGGCTGCGGCATGGCACTGTGCGGCGCCTGCACCGTGCACCTGGACGGCAAGCCGGTGCGCTCCTGCTCGACGCCGCTCTCGGCCGCGACCGGCAAGAAGGTGATCACCATCGAATCCGTCGGCAACAGCAAGGCCGGCAAGGCGATCCAGGCGGCCTGGGTCAAGCACGACGTGCCGCAGTGCGGCTACTGCCAGAGCGGGCAGATCATGAGCGCGACCGCGCTGCTGGCCGCCAACGCCAAGCCCAGCGACAAGGACATCGACGAAGCCATGAGCGGCAACATCTGCCGCTGCGGCACCTACAACCAGATCAAGGCGGCCATCAAGGACGCGGCGGTCTCTCTGCGCAAGGGGGCCTGACCATGAGCACCGTCGAACAGAACATCCCCGGTTTCGAGACCAGCCGCCGCGGCTTCATGACCGGCACCGGTGCCGCGCTGGTGGTCGGCTTCACGCTGCCCGCCTCGGGCCGTGCGCTGGCCGCCAAGGCCGCACCCGCCGCCTTCACCCCCAATGCCTGGCTGCGCATCACCGCCGACAACCGCGTCACCGTGATCTGCGGATCGTCGGAAATGGGGCAGGGCGTGCTGACCGCGATTCCGCAGCTGATGGCCGAAGAGCTGGACGCCGACTGGGCGCAGGTGTCGGTCGAGCAGGCGCCGGTCAGCCAGGCCTTTGCCAACCCCGCTTTCGGCATGCAGGCGACCGGTGGCTCGACCACGGTGCGCGGCCACTGGGACGTGATGCGCAACGCCGGCGCCACCGCGCGCGCCATGCTGGTCGCCGCCGCGGCCGAGCAGTGGAAGGTCTCGCCCGGTGACTGCCGCACCGAAGCCGGTCAGGTGATCCACGGCAGCAAGAAGCTGAGCTACGGCCAGCTCGCCGAAGCCGCCGCGAAGCAGAAGGCCCCGGAAAAGGTCGCGCTCAAGGATCCCAAGGACTTCAAGATCCTCGGCCAGCGCAAGCATCGCCTGGACACTTCGGGCAAGACCAACGGCCAGACCAAGTACGGCATCGACGTGGTGCTGCCCGGCATGCTGGTCGCGGTGATGTCGCGTTCGCCCGTGCCCGGCGCCAAGGCGGTCAAGGTCGACGACAGCGCGGCCAAGGCGGTCAAGGGTGTGAAGCAGGTGATCACGCTGCCGACCGGCGTGGCGGTGCTGGCCACCGGCTACTGGGCCGCGAAGAAGGGCCGTGACGCGCTCAAGATCGAGTGGGACGCTGGCGCGCTCAAGGGCCTGTCCTCGGCCGGCATCACGGCCCAGCTCACGGCCGCCGCCGACAAGGCCACCGCCGTGGCCAAGCAGGAGGGCGCGGTCGAGGTGCGTCCCGACAAGGTGGTGGAAGCGACCTACGAGGCGCCGTACCTCGCGCACGCCTGCATGGAGCCGATGAACTGCACCGCCTGGGTCAAGCCCGACGGTGTCGAGGTCTGGGCCGGCACGCAGAGCCAGGGGCCGGTGCAGGGCATCCTGTCGCAGGTCGCGGCGGTCGATCCGGGCAAGGTCAAGGTCAACACCATGATGCTCGGCGGTGGCTACGGCCGCCGCTTCGCGCCCGACTTCGTGATCGACGCGACCCTGCTCTCCAAGATCAGCGGTTCGCCGGTCAAGCTGGTCTACAGCCGCGAGGACGACATGGCGGCCGGGTTCTACCGCCCGGCCTCGGTGGCGAAGTTCACGGGCGCCGTGGGCGCCGACGGCCACGCGACGCTGCTCGAATCGGGGGTGGGTTCGCCCTCGATCATGGCGGCCTCGGGCTTCATGCAGATTCCCGAAGACGGCGTCGACACGTTCGCCATGGAGGGCATTGCCGACCACCCCTACGACATCCCGAACCAGCGCCTGGCCTACGGCCGCAGCGAGCCGGGGCCGCAGGTCTGGTTCTGGCGCTCGGTCGGCCACTCGCAGAACATCTTCTTCATGGAGAGCTTCATCGACGAGCTGGCCGCGGCGGCGGGCAAGGACCCGTTCGAGTTCCGCCGCGCCATGCTGGACAAGCAGCCGCGCTACAAGAAGGTGCTGGAAGTGGCGGCCGAGAAGGCCGGCTGGGGCAAGCCGCTGCCGGCCGGCGTGACGCGCGGCATTGCCGTGGCGCAGAGTTTCGGCAGCTTCGTGGCCGAGGTGGCCGAGGTCTCGCTGGGCGCCGACGGCACGCCGCGGGTGCACCGTGTCGTGGCGGCGGTCGACTGCGGCATGACGGTCAACCCGACCATCATCGAGCGGCAGATCGAAGGCGCCATCGTCTACGGTCTGAGTGCGGCGCTGTACGGCAAGATCAGCTACAAGGACGGCCGCGTCGAGCAGGGCAACTTCCACGAGTACCCGGTGCTGCGGCACAACGAGATGCCCAAGGTCGAGGTGCACATCGTGGCTAGCTCCGAGAAGCCCGGCGGGATCGGCGAACCCGGCACGCCACCGATCGCGCCGGCCGTGGCCAACGCGATCTTCGCGGCCACCGGCAAGCGCCTGCGCAGCCTGCCGTTCGACACCGAGAAACTGAAGAAGGCCTGAGCCGGTCTGGAGGCTGTGGACCGCTGGCGCTGCCGTCAGCGGTCCAGGTCTTCGATCAGCGCCTGCGCCTGCGGCCAGGGGCCGAAACCCGAGGCCGGGTTGAGGTGCCCGACCTCGCCGAGATCGATCGTGGCGCTCCCCCAGTCGCGTGCCAGGGCCCGCACGTGATCGATCCGGCCCAGCGGGTCGTTGTGGCTCAGGGCCACGAGCGAGGGAAACGGCAGCCGCGCGCGCGGCACCGGGAACCAGCCCGCGGCCTGCAGTGCCGCCGTGGGCGGGTAACCCTCGGGCATCGGCGTGTCGAAGTCCGGTGGCGTGGCCAGCAGGGCGCCGCGCACGCGCCAGCTGAGCGAGGAGAGCGCCGCCCAGTGCGCCACCGTGATGCAGCCGCCGCTGTGTGCGACCAGGACCACCGGTCCGGCGATGGCCGAAACGGCGGCCTCGACGGCGTCGATCCGGGCCTGGCAATCCAGGTTCTCGCGCCCCATCGGTGGCACCGAGACGCAACCGGGCCGCTGCGCCGCCAGCAAGGTCTGCCAGTGCAGTGCGACATGGTCGCGCAGGCCTGGAACGATCAGGACGGTGCTGCGCTCCACGTCTTGAGCCCCCGTCAGGCGACCTTGCGCAGGTAGCCCTGCTGGCGCCCGGGCGCGTTGGGCGCGAAGCCGTTGGCGGCCAGGGTTTCTTCCACGGTGTCGTAGAACACGCCGATCTTGAGGATCTCGCGCGCCTCCTTGCCGTTGGCCACGGGGCGGCCGAACTCCTTGGCGATGCGCACCAGTTGCTCGATCTGCTGCACCGTGCTCATCTTTGCGGTGCGGGCCTGGTTCCAGAGGTTGTCTTCGATGCCGCAGCGCACGTGCAGGCCCATGGCCATGCCCATCATGTTGATCGGCAGCGTGTTGCGCATGCTGCTCTCGACCGTGAGCATGGCGCCGTCGGGGATGGCGCGCAGGAAGTTGGACAGGTTGTAGACGTTGGGCGCGTCCATGCCGCCGCTGATGGCGACCCAGTTGCACACCAGCGGGCCCTTGTAGACGCCACGGCGGATCAGGCGCTCCACGGTCTCGAAGCTGTTGAGGTTGTAGAACTGGAAGGCGCTCTGGATGCCGGCGGCCGAGAGCCGGCGGATGTGCTCCTCGAACCAGGCCGGGTTGGAGGGCACGATCATTTCGCTGTAGGCGCGGCGGCCTTCGGGCGTGGCCATGGAGGTGCCGGCGATGTCGGCCTCTTCCATGTGCTCGGTCACGTTCATCTGGGTGGTGTTGATGGTGACCGTGACCTGGTCGGGCTTGGGCGTGAGCTCGGCCAGCATGTGGCGGGTGTCGTCGGACAGCCACTTGGCCACGGAACCGTCGGTCTCGGGCGCGAAGCTGATGGAGCCGCCGACCTGGATGATCATGTCGGGCGCGGCCTGGCGCACGCCGGCGATCAGTTCATTGAACTTGGACAGGCGCTTGGAGCCCTTGCCGTCGAGTTCGCGCACATGCAGGTGCAGCACGCTGGCGCCGGCGTTGTAGCAGTCCACCGCCTTCTGGATCTGCTCTTCCATGGTGACCGGAATGTCCTCGGGAAAGTCGGACGGAATCCATTCGGGGCCGTAGGGCGCGGCGGTGATGACCAGGGGCGGCTGGTTTTCGGGGAAGAGGTGGCCGTCGAGGAAGTACATGGTGGGTCTCCGGATGCAGTGGGAAGGGTTCAGAACGTGGGCGTGCCGACGATGCCGGCGCGTTCCATCTTTCGATGGCAGGGCGGGTAGTCCATGACCGCGTAGTGCTGGGTGGCGCGGTTGTCCCAGATGGCGACGCTGTTGGGCTGCCAGCGCCAGCGCACCTGGTATTCGGGGATCGCGGCCTGGCTGATCAGGTACTGCAGCAGGGCCGAGGTGCCCTGGGTGAAGTCCTGCCCGACGCGCACGTTGGCCGGCGTGTGGAAGTTGGTGAAGTGGGTGGTGAAGCCGTTGACGAACAGCACCTTCTCGCCGGTCTCGGGGTGGGTGCGCACGACCGGGTGCTCGGCGTCGGGGTACTGGGCCTTGAGCGCCAGGCGGCGCTCGACCGGCATGGCGGCGCCGAAAGTGCATTCGATGCTGTGGCGCGCGCGCAGGCCGGCGATCTGCTGCTTGAGTTGCTCGGGCAGGCGCTCGTAGGCCAGCGCCATGTTGGCCCACATGGTGTCGCCGCCCACCGGCGGGCATTCCACGCAGCGCAGCACACAGCCCATGGCGGGCGCCTCGCGCCAGGTGCCGTCGGTGTGCCAGGAGTTTTCGTAGCGGTCGTTGGGCGCGTCGGGCGTCTTGTAGATGCGCACCAGGCCCGGGTGGTCCGGGTCGCTGCCGGCGACCGGGTGGTCTTCGAGTTCGCCGAAGCGGCGCGCGAAGGCCACGTGGTCGGCGCGCGAGATGTCCTGGTTGCGCAGGAACAGCACCTTGTGCTGCAGCAGGGCGGCCTTGATGGCGGCGAACAGGTCGTCGTCGCGCGCCGCGTCGGCCAGGCTCACGCCGGTCAGCTCGGCGCCGATGGCGCAGGTCAGTTGTTCGACTTTCATGCGGTGTCTCCTCGGGAGGTCAGAGCACGAACACCGACGAGCCGGTGGTCTGGCGCGATTCGAGGTCGCGGTGCGCCTGCTGTGCTTCTTCGAGCGCGTAGCGCTGGTTGACTTCGATGCGGATGCGGCCGGCCGCGACGTGGCCGAACACCTCGGCCGCCAGCTCGGCCTTCTCGGCCGGGTCGGCGATGTAGTCGGCCAGGGCAGGGCGTGTCAGGTAGAGCGAGCCCTTCATCGCCAGCAGGTTGGGGTTGAAGCCCTCGATGGGGCCGCTGGCCGTGCCCACGCAGACCATCAGGCCGCGGCGCTTGAGCGAGTCCAGCGAGGCCATGAAGGTGCTCTTGCCCACGCTGTCGAACACCACGTCCACGCCCTTGCCGCCGGTGAGTTCCTTCACCCGCGCGGCCACGTCCTCGTGGCTGTAGTTGATGGTGTGGGCGCAGCCGTGGGCGCGGGCGACTTCGGCCTTGGCGTCGGTGGACACGGTGCCGATGACGGTGATGCCCAGCAGCCTGGCCCATTGCGACACGATCAGGCCCACGCCGCCGGCGGCGGCGTGCAGCAGCAGCGTGTCGCCGGCCTGGAACGGGTGGATGCGGCGCATCAGGTAGGCCGAGGTCAGGCCGCGCATGGTCATGGCGGCGGCGGTCTCGAAACCGATGGCCTCGGGCAACTGGATCAGAGGCGCGGCCGGGATCAGCCGCTCCGTGCTGTAGGCGCCCAGGGTGTTGAGGAAACCGGTGTAGGTGACGCGGTCGCCGACGGCGACGTTCGTGACGCCTTCGCCGATGGCCTCGACCACCCCGGCCGCCTCGACGCCCATGCCGGCGGGCAGGGGCATGGGGTAGGTGCCGTTGCGGAAGTAGGTGTCGGCGTAGTTCAGGCCGACGGCGGCGTGGCGCAGGCGGACCTGGCCCGGGCCGGGGTCGCCGACCTCGACCTGCTCGGTCTGCAGGACCTCGGGGCCGCCGGTGCGGTGCATGCGGATGGCTGTGGCCATGGGGGCGTCTCCTTCGTGCGTTCGTGGGGCCCGTGATCCGGACCGTGAAGCGCATCGTAGGAGCCGACCGCCGACCGTGCTTGTCGGATTGGGACACTGGCTTGCGAATGTGGGACAGTCAGGGTTGACCCTGACGCACCGCCGCTTTCGCTCTTTCCTGGGCCCGCCAGGCCGTCACGCTGCAGCCGAAGGTGCTGCGGAACCAGTGCGAGAACGCGGCCGGTGCCGCAAACCCCATCAGCTGCGCCACCTCGGCCAGTGGCAGGTCGCTGTCCTGCACCTGGCGCAGCACCAGCTCGGAGCGCACCGACTGCAGCAGCGTGGCGAAGCTCTCGCCCTCCTGCGCCAGGTGCCGGTGCACGGTGCGGCGGTCCACACCCAGGTGCTGCGCCACCTGCTGCGAGGTGCAGCGCCCGCCCGGCAGCAACGCGGCCACCAGCTGGCGCACCGTGGCCTTGGTGCTCTGGTGCTGGCCCGAGAGCGCGCGGTCGAGGTACTGGCGGGCGAAACGCGCCATCTCGGGGTTGTTGCCGGGCAGCCGGGCCTGCAGGTCGGCCGCGTTGCAGACGATGCCGTTGAACTCGGCGTTGAAGTCGACCGCGGTGCCGAAGAAGGCCTTGTGGGCCTTGGTGTCGCGCGGCGGCCGGTGGTTGAAGCAGACGCGCAGCGGCTTCCACGGCGCGCCCAGCAGCTCGCACAGGATGCGGTGCATCACGCCCACCGCCAGCTCCATCGACTGCCGCGTGCTGGCCGACTGTTCGACCAGGATCTCCTCGCGGATGATGACCATGGCACCGTGGTCCTCCACGCGGGTGAGCAGGGACGCGTTGAGCAGCCGCAGGTAGCGGCAGAGCGTGTCGAGCGCGGCGCGCGCGGTGGGCTCTTCCTTGAGCACCAGGCTGATCGGGCCGAGGTTGGCGAGCTGGCGGCGGCCGGCCATGCGCAAGCCGAAGTCCTCGACGCCGCTGGCCTGCGCGCTGTCTTCGAGCAGGGCGCGCACGGCGGTCGCGCTCAGCGGGGTTTCCGGATCTTCGAGGCTGCGCGGAGAGAGGCCGGCGCGGCGCAGCATGGCGCGCGCGTCCAGCCCGACCGACTGGGCCAGATCGAGGTAGCCGGCGAGGCTGGCGCTGCGCACCACGGGCAGGTAGGGGTAATCCATGAATGTCCCAATTTCGAAAACCGTTGTCCCAATTGGACAAGCGTTGCCAGGGGCGTGCACCTAGTATTTGTCCCACGGTCCGGCGTTCCGGCCGCGACAGGCCCGCCCGATGGCCTGCATCACTCCAGGAGACACACGATGCAATCCCGTTCCTTCTCGCCGCTGCGCCGCACCGTCTGCGCCGCCGCCCTTGCGCTGACCTTGCCGGCGGCCGCCTTCGCCTGGACCGACAAGCCGGTGCGCATGCTGGTGCCGGCGCCGGCCGGCGGCACCATGGATGTGGTCGCGCGCATCGTCGCCGACCAGCTGTCCGCCGACATCGGCCAGCCGGTGGTGGTGGAGAACAAGCCCGGCGCCGGTGGCGCGATCGCGGTGCAGGCCATGCTCTCTGCGCCGCCCGATGGCAACACCATCATGATGACGGCGAGCAACATCCTGACCGAGATCCCGCACGTCATGAAGACGGCCTTCGATCCGCTCAAGGACGTCAAGCCGGTGACCGCCATCGCCCGCGCCACCATGGTGATGGTCGGCGCACCCAACGTGCCGGCCAAGGACCTCAAGGGTGTGATCGCCTGGGTCAAGGCGAATCCGGGCAAGGTCAGCTTTGCCTCCTACAGCGCGGGCACCAGCTCGCAGTACGCGGGCATGATCCTCAACCACAAGGCCGGGCTGGACATGCAGCACGTGCCCTTCGCCGGCTCGCCGCCCGCGCTGACCCAGCTGATGGGCGGGCAGGTGCCGCTGATGTTCGACGGCATGGCGACCTCCAAGAAGATGATCGAGGCCGGCAAGATCCAGGTGTTCGGTGTGGCCGCCAAGAAGCGCTCGCCGCACCTGCCCAACGTGCCGACCCTGGCCGAGCAGGGCTACCCCGACCTCGACTTCAGCAACTGGGTCGGCATCATCGTCGCCAGCGGAGTCCAGACGCCCATGCTGCAGAAGATCAACGCGGCGGTCGACAAGGCCGCCGCCAACCCCAAGGTCCGGGACCGCCTGCTGGGTGCCGGCTTCGACCTGGGTGGCGACGAGACGCCCGAGCAGATGGCGCAGTCGCTGCGCGCCGACTTCGAGCGCAACGCCGCCATCGTCAAGAGCTTCGACATCAAGCTCAACCAGTAAGCCCCACTTCCGGTCCCGACCATGACAGCCCTTGCTTCACGCCTGGGCCTGGCGGAGGTGCGCGCACGCGCCTTCCTGCTGGGTCCCGGCATCACCCTCAGCGCCGTGGTGGCCGTGGCCGCGATGGCGCTGGGCGCCCACTACGGCGCGCCGGTCATGCTGTTTGCGCTGCTGCTGGGCATGGCGCTGAACTTCCTTTCGCAGGACGACAAGTCCGCCGCAGGCATCGAGTTCACCGCGCGCCAGGTGCTGCGCTTTGGCGTGGCGCTGCTGGGGCTGCGCATCACGGTCGCACAGGTTGCGGCGCTGGGCTGGGCGCCGGTGCTCATGGTGCTGGTGGCGGTGGCGGCGACGATCGTGGTGGGCATCGTGCTGGCCCGGCTGATGGGCTTTCGCATGTTCTTCGGCCTGCTGACCGGCGGCGCGGTGGCGATCTGCGGCGCCTCGGCGGCGCTGGCGCTGTCGGCGGCGATGCCCGCGCACCCGCTCAAGGAGAGGGCCACGCTGTTCACCGTGATCGGCGTGAGCACGCTCTCGACGCTGGCGATGGTGCTGTACCCGGTGCTGACCCAGGCGCTGGGCATGGCGCCGGTGCAGGCCGGCTTTTTCATCGGCGGCACCATCCACGACGTGGCCCAGGTGGTGGGCGCGGGCTACAGCCTCTCGCACGATGCCGGCGACGCGGCCACCCTGATCAAGCTGATGCGGGT
The DNA here is from genome assembly GCF_051857515.1 of Hydrogenophaga sedimenti. Taxonomy (NCBI): domain Bacteria; kingdom Pseudomonadati; phylum Pseudomonadota; class Betaproteobacteria; order Burkholderiales; family Comamonadaceae; genus Hydrogenophaga; species Hydrogenophaga sedimenti. The sequence goes on along the minus strand of NZ_JBPZHA010000009.1, from coordinate 102,907 downwards.
GGCGATGCTGCTGCCGGTGATCGCGCTGGCCGCCGCGCTGGCCCGCCGCCACGAACGCGAGCAGGGCGGCGACCAGCCCAGCGGGCCGCGGCCGCCGCTGTTGCCCTGGTTCGCGGTGGCGTTTGCGCTGCTGGTGCTGCTCAACAGCACGGGCTGGCTGCCGGCCTGGCTGGTGCAGGGCGGGCAGGGCGCCTCGCAATTCTTCCTGGTCGCGGCGATGGCGGCGATCGGCATGAAGACCCATCTGCGCGACATCGTCACCGTGGGCTGGAAGCCGGTGGCGCTGATGGTGCTGGAGACGGTGTTCCTGGCGGCGCTGTTCTACGGCCTGCTGCAACTGCGCTGACCCGGGGTGGCGCGCAGCGGGGGCCACTAAACTCCCGGGATTCACACACAAGGAATCTCCATGGGCGCGCAGTGGAAAGCGAAACACAAGGATCTGGCGGCCAACGCCAAGGGCAAGCTGTTCGGCAAGCTGGTCAAGGACATCATGATTGCCGCGCGCAGCGGTGCCGATCCCTCGGCCAACGCCCGTCTGCGGCTGGTGGTCGAGCAGGCGCGCAAGGTGTCGATGCCCAAGGACACGCTGGACCGCGCGATCAAGAAGGGCGCCGGCCTGACCGGTGAGGCGATCCACTACGAACACGTGATGTACGAAGGCTTCGCGCCACACCAGGTGCCGGTGATGGTCGAGTGCCTGACCGACAACGTGAACCGCGCCGCCTCCGAGATGCGCGTGCTGTTCCGCAAGGGGCAGCTGGGCACCAGCGGTTCGGTCTCCTGGGACTTCGACCACGTCGGCATCATCGAGGCCGAGGCCGCCAGCAAGGACGCCGACGCCGAAGTCGCCGCGATCGAGGCCGGCGCGCAGGACTTCGAGCCGGCCGACGACGAAGGCGTCTGCGTTTTCCTCACCGACCCGACCGACCTCGACCTGGTCAGCCGCGCGCTGCCGGCGCAGGGCTTCACCGTGCTGTCGGCCAAGCTGGGCTACAAGCCCAAGAACCCGGTGGACCCGGCCAGCCTGAGCGCCGAGGCGCTCGAAGAGGTCGAGGCCTTCCTCGCGGCCATCGACGACAACGACGACGTGCAGAACATCTTCGCCGGGCTCGGCGGCTGATGGTCTGGCGTGTGGCCCGCTGGGCCGGCATCGGCCTGCTGGTGCTGCTGGTCGGGGTGCCGGTGGTGTTCGCGGTCGCTTTCCTGGGCATCCAGGAAGCGAGCGAGCGCCAGTGGCTGGGCAAGGCGCCACAACACGCCGCCATCGGCGTGCGTTCGCACCAGCCGCACACGGTCGCGCTGCTCGACGTCGGTTTCGATTCGCTGGCCACGCGCCTGCACATGATCGAGAGCGCGAAGCAGTCGATCGAGCTGGAATTCTTCATCTACGAGATCGACGAGGCCAGCCGCGTGATCACGCAGGCGCTGGCGCGCAAGGCGGCCGAGGGCGTGAAGGTGCGCATCCTGGTCGACTTCGCCCGGCCGGTCTTCAAGCTCGCGCCGCACTACGCCCGCACGCTGGAGGCGGCCGGGGTGCAGGTGCGCTACTACAACACCTCGGGCATCGCGCGCTTCTTCGCCGCGCAGCACCGCACGCACCGCAAGCTGCTGGTGGTCGACCGCCGGACCGCGATCATCGGCGGCCGCAACATCGGCGACGACTACTTCGATCTCTCCAAGCACTACAACTTCCTCGACAGCGACCTGAAGATCGAGGGCGAGGTGGCAGCGTCCATCGTCGACAGCTTCGAGCTGTACTGGAACTCCGACTGGGTCACGAAGTCGCAGGACATCGCGGCGGACGGCGACGCCGCCGGGCCAGACCTGCTGACGCCACCCAGCGCCGAGGAACAGGCGCTGGGCGCGGAACTGGCGCAGCACCAGCCATCGCCCGTCAGCTCGACCTGCAACGACATCGAGTTCGTCACCGACTACCCCGGCTCGGGCGTCGAGAAGCGCAAGGTCTTCACCGCGATCAGTGGTCTGGTGAAAGAAGCGAAGAGCCACATCACGGTGGAGAGCCCGTATCTCGTGCTGCGCGAAGACGGCATCGGTCTGCTCAGCAGCGTGGTGCAGCGCGGGGTGAAGCTCAAATTCCTGACCAACACGCTGCGCTCGACCGACGCCTTCTACGCCGTCGCCAGCCTGACCGACACGCTGCCGCGGCTGCAACTGCCCAATCTTGAAGTCTGGGGTTACGACGGCCGGCCGCTGAAACAGAACGAGCGCGCGCCCGCGTCGGCGCGTTGGGGCGTGCACGCCAAGCGCGCCGTGTTCGACGACCAAACCGTGGTGGTCGGCACCTACAACATGGACCCGCGCTCGGCCAACCTCAATTCCGAGCTGATCGTGATCTGCCGCAACAACCCGACGCTGGCCGCCACGATGACCCAGAGCCTGCAGGCCCGGCTGGCGCAGTCGCGGCCCATCGTGGGCACGCCGACCGCGGGGGGTTACGAGGCGCTGATCCAGGACGCCGACCGCGACACCATCTTCCAGATGCGCATGGTCCGGCCGTTCGCGAGCTTTCTGGATTTCCTGCTGTAGGCCGGTGCCGCGGCCTTACTTCGCCGGCGCCGACATCGTCAGCTGCAGCGGCCCGTACCAGGCGGTGATGGACGCGCCCGAGTTGTTCGAGTCGGTCATCAGGCCCAGGCCGATCATCGGCCCCGGCGCTTCACCGAAGGCCTGGCGGAAATCGGCCTCGACATCGCGGTCGAAGTCGACCCACTGATTCAGCCGCGCGGGGCCGGACTCGACCACGATCTGGCGGATGCGGCTGGTGTAGGGGTTGGGGATCACCGTGCCGGCCGGGTGGCGGTTGTCCCAGACATACATGATCGAGGCGTAGGGCAGGGGCTTGCCGGCGATCAGGCCCGACAGTTCGGACACGATGTGGTCGCGCGCCTGCCAGGTGCCGTTGTAGCGGTCGCCGTCGAAGCTCAGGATCAGCCGCGCCACCGCATCGTCCTCGCCCTTCTCGCTCAGGTTGAAGCTCGGGTTCAGCGCCGGCACGAAGAGCGAGAAATGCAGGCGCTTGGGCAGCACGCCGGGCGCGGGCTTCAGCAGCAGGTTCAGCGTGCTGTTGGAGCCGAGCGCCTCGGCCATCAGGGCCGGCCGGCCGTCCTTCTCCGTGGCCTGGTAGCGCGTTGCGCGGCGGTTCATGAAGACCTGGTGTTCCCAGGTCGTCGCCGTGGCCGCGCCGTCGATGTGGTTGGCTGACTGCCAGGCCGTGCCGTCCAGCACCACCGGGCGCTGCTTTTGCCGGACATCGGCGTCGGCCTCATCGTCGGCATCGTCGCCGGCGGGCGATGGGGCGCTGGCACAGGCGGCGAGCAGCAGGGCGAACAGCGGGGCTGCCCAGAGGCGGGAAGGGCGGTGGCAAGGCAGGGCTGGAGGCTGCATGTCGTCGGGCGGGCGCGTGAAGAAAAAACTGGCGCGTATTGTGCCGGTCCGCGCAGGCGGACGTCGGTTTCAAGTTGTTTTGAGTGGGAAGCGTCGGCTCAGGCGCTGTGAGCGACTGCGTGCCCAGGCGCTGACCGATCAAATCACCTGCATCCCGGCGCGAGGATGGCCAGATTTGCGACCTCGGTGTCGAGCCAACGGCCGTCTGATCTGGATAGAGTGCATCGAATGATCACCATCAGCGACCAGACCACCATTGGCGAGGCTTTTTTCGAGGCCTGCAAGCGCTACGCCAGCCATTGCCTGCTGGCCGTGCCTGCCAATCCCGTCAGAAACCACGATTCTGGCGGCCGCGAGGTCAGCTACCGTGAAGCGGCCACCGAGGTACGCACGTTGATGGGCACCTACCAATCGGCCGGCTATGGCCTGGGCCACCGCGTGGGCCTGTTCCTGGAGAGCCGGCCCGAGCACCTGCTGCACAAGCTCGCGCTCAACGCGCTGGGCGTGTGCACCGTGCCGATCAACCCGGACCACCGGCCGCGCGAGCTGGCCTATGTGGTGGACCACGCGCGGCTGGACCTGATCGTGGCGCTGGCCTCGCGGGCCGACGCGGTGCGGGACGCGCTGGCCCTGACCCGCCACCAGCCCGCCGTGGCCTGGCTGGAACGCCTGGCCACCCAGCCCCTGCCACCGACACTCACCGCGGCCCAGCCCGGTGAACCGGTGGGCGACACGCCCGCCAGCATCCTCTACACCTCGGGCACCACGGGCCAACCCAAGGGCTGCGTGCTCTCGCACACCTACGAGCTGGCCGCCGGCCACTGGTACGCCACACAGGGCGGCCTGGGGGCCGTGCGCGAAGGCGTTGAGCGCCTCTACAACCCGCTGCCGCTGTTCCATGTGAACGCGTCCATCCTGTCGTTCTACTGCATGCTGCTCAGTGGCGGCTGCCAGGTGCAGACCGACCGTTTCCAGCCAGGCCGCTGGTGGGCCGAGGTGGTGGAGAGCCGCGCCACCATCGTGCATTACCTCGGCGTGGTGGTGCCCATGCTGCTCAACCAGCCCGAGAGCGATCTGGAGCGTGCGCACCAGGTGCGCTTTGGCTACGGCGCCGGGGTCGAGCCCCAGCTGCACGCGAAATTCGAGGCACGCTACGGCTTCCCGCTGCTCGAACTCTGGGGCATGACCGAGATGGTGCGCCCGCTGTGCGACTGCCACGAGCCACGGCAGGTCGGCACGCGGGCCTTCGGCCGCGCACGCCCGGGCCTGGACGCCTGCGTGATGGACGAGGCCGGCCAGGTGCTGCCCGACGGCATTCCCGGCGAACTGGTGATCCGCCACTCCGAAGCCACGCCCCGCCGGCACTTCTTCAGCGGCTACCTGGACAACCCGCAGGCCACGGCCGAGGCCTGGCGCGGTGGCTGGTTCCACACCGGCGACATCGTGAGCCGGGGCGGCGACGGCATGTTCCATTTCATGGACCGCCGCAAGAACATCATCCGCCGCTCGGGCGAAAACATCGCCGCGGCCGAGGTCGAGGCCCTGCTGCTCACCCACCCGTCGGTCGCCAACGTGGCGGTGATGGCACTGCCCGACGAGGTGCGTGAAGAAGAAGTGCTGGCCTGCGTGGTGCTGAAAGACCGCGACGGCCACGAAACGCCGGAGGTGGCGCGCGCGCTGTTCGATTTCTGCCACCAGCAACTGGCCTACTACAAGGCGCCCGGCTGGCTCTGGTTTGCGGCCGAGATCCCCACCACCGGCACGCAGAAGATCCAGAAGCACCGCATCTTCCCCGAGGGCGCCGACCCGCGCACCCTGCCCGGCATGCACGACCTGCGGTCGCTCAAGAAACGCCACTGAACCCGGAACCCATTCATGATCGTTCTGCACCACTGCGTCAGCGCCCGCTCCCTGCGTCCCCTGTGGATGCTCGAAGAGCTGGGTCTGCCCTACGAGCTGCGCATGCTGCCCTTCCCGCCGCGCGTGCACGCCCGGCCCTACCTCGACCTGAACCCGCTGGGCACCGTGCCCCTGCTGGAAGACGGCGCCACCCGCATGACCGAGTCGGCCGCGATGTGCCAGTACCTCGCGGCGCGCCACAGCCCGGGCCGGCTCGACGTGCAGACCGGCGAGCCGGCCTTTGGTGCCTACCTGAACTGGCTGCACATGAGCGACGCCACGCTCACCTTTCCGCAGACGCTGGTGCTGCGGTACACCCACTTCGAGCCACCCGAGCGCCTGCAGCCGCAGGTGGCCGCCGACTACGCGCGCTGGTTCCTGGCCCGTCTGCGCGCGGTGGACGTGGCCCTGCAACACAACGAGCACCTGTGCGCCGGCCGCTTCACCGCCGCCGACGTGGCCGTGGGCTACGCCCTGGTGCTGGCGCAGCACCTGGGCCTGGACGCCCGGTTCCCCCCGGCGGTGGCCGCCTACTGGCAGCGGCTGAAAGACCGCCCGGCCTTCCAGCGCGCGCTGCGCGTGGAGCGTGAAGCGGCGCTGGATCAGCGGGTGGACCCCACGCCTTCGCCCGACATTCGGCTCTGAACTTTCAGCGGGCCGCACGAGGGCTGGGTGCCCGCACCACGAGGGACTTGTTCCGCGTTGCCCTAAGACTTGTGCCGACCGACGTACTCGATCAAGGCCTTCAGTTTCGAGGGCTGGTCGTGCCTGCTGGGGTAGTACAGGTAGAAGCCGGGAAAGGTCGGCGAGAACGCTGTCAAGACCCGCTTCAAGCGCTTGGCTTTGATGTAGGGCTGCGCCAGCTGCTCGAAGGTGTAGGCCAACCCGATGCCTTCAAGCGCCGCGTCCAGGCTGAAGGTCGTGTCGCTGATGACCAGGTTGCCACCGACCTCGTAGTCCACCAGGCGACCATCCATGTCGAATTCCCACTTGTAGATCGCGCCCGTGGCGGCAAACCGCATGCGCACACAGTTGTGGCGCGCCAGCTCATCTGGATGGCGCGGCGCCGGCACGCGGCTGAGGTATTCCGGCGAGGCCACCACGGCCACCTTGACAGGGCCGCCAATCGGAATCGCGACCATGTCACGGTCTATGCTTTCGCCGAAGCGGATGCCTGCGTCGAAGCCTTTCTCGACGATGTTGACGAATCCCTCGTCGTTGGTCAGTTCCAGCACCACATTCGGGTTCTCATGCAGAAACCCTTCCAGCAGCGGGCGCAGCACCAGCGCAATGGAAACCCGTGCGGCGTTCAGGCGCAAGGTGCCGGAAGGCCGCCCCTGAAGCACATTCAATTCGTCTCCCGCGTCGACGACTTGCCCGAGGGCAGGGCCGATGCGCGCGAGGTAGGCCTCACCGGCTTCTGTCAGGCTCACGCTGCGCGTGGTCCGGTTCAACAGGCGCACGCCCAAACGCGTCTCCAGTTGACGGATGGCCTGACTGAGCGCGGAGGGTGATACCGCCAGATCGGCCGCTGCTGCGGTGAACCCACGGTGTTCGGCGACCTTCCAGAACGCGATGAGTCCGTCCAGTTGATTCAGCTTCATGCTTTGAAGCTTAACTTAACAAGGCTTGCAGCATTACCCCGTTTTTCTTTCGATGGCTTGTTCATAGACTGGCCGCCACTGTCCATCAAAGGACGAAAGAAGAGATCAGCGCGACGGCGCCAAAAGCCTTGGCTGATTGCACAACAACCCACCGTTGCTGCCTCTCGGCGGTGATTCCACAGGAACAGAAATGAAGAACGTGTTGCTGATCAACGCCCACCAGCTCTATGAGGGGATCTCTCCCGGAGGCCTGAACAAGACCATGGCTGGCGTTGTCCGGGAGGTGGTGGAGACACGCGGCTTTGCATTCCAGCAAACCGACATCGAGAAGGGCTACACCATCGATGCCGAGGTTCAAAAGCACCTCTGGGCCGACCTCATCGTTCTGCAATCGCCCGTCTACTGGTTTGGCAGTCCGTGGATCTACAAAAAATACGTGGATGAAGTCTTCACCGCCGGCATGCTGCAGGGCAGCTTCATCACCGGCGACGGCCGAACACGCGAAGACCCCAGCAGACAGTACGGTTCGGGCGGCTTGCTGCAGGGCAGGCAATACATGGTTTCACTGACGTGGAACGCGCCCCGGGATGCATTCGGCGACCCACACCAAACTTTGTTCGGGGGCAAGTCCGTGGACGATGTGTTTGCCGCCAACACCGCCAACTACAAGTTCTGCGGAGTCGAGGTGCTGCCTTCCTTCTCCTGTCACGACATCTTCAAGGCGCCCGATGTGCAAGGCGACATCGACAGGTTGCGACGGCATCTGGCTGAGCTGATCTGAAGTTTGCGGCGGACCCGACGCCCGCTCCGGGTCGGATGCGGTCCGTCAGTCGATCACTACCGCGCCCGCACCCCCAGCACCCCGCACACCGCGATCAGCGCAATCCCCAGCACGGTCCACACATCGGGCGCGTGGCCGAAGACGAGCCAGCCGGCACCGGTGGCGAACGCGATCTGGGTGTACATGTAGGGCGTGACGCGCGAGGCGGGCGCCTTCTGGTAGCCCTTGATCATGAAATAGTGGCCCAGCGAGCCGAACACGCCGAGCAGGCCGACCAGCAGCCAGATCTTCAGTTCGTGCATCGGCGCCCAGCTCCAGGGCAGGGCCACCGTGCCGAACACCAGTCCGGTCAGGCCGGTGTAGAAGTGCATGGTGCCGGGGTCTTCGGTCCGCACCATCTTGCTGGTGACGATCTGGTAGCAGGCGTTGATCAGCACCAGCACCAGCGGCAGGAACATGCCCATGTTCAGGTCGCTGCCCTTGGGGCGCACGACGATCAGCGCACCGCTCAGTCCGCCGGCCACCAGCAGCCAGGTCAGGCCGCTGACGTGTTCGCGCAACAGCAGCGAGGCCATGAGAGTGATGACCAGCGGCACCAGCATCAGGATGGCGGTGAACTCGCCGACCGGCACGTGCTGCAGGCTGATGTAGGCCACCGACCCCGAGGCGACCATGAGCGCGCCACGCAGCAGCTGCCACCAGGGCGCGTGGGTGACGAAGAGCGACTTGCCCTGCTTGGGCAGCAGCAGCGCGGCCGTCATGCCGGTCTGCACCATGAAGCGCAGCCACACGGCCATCAGCACCGGCACCACGCCGCCCACGTACTGGGAGGTGGTGTCGAGCAGGGCGAAGCAGGCGGTGGCGAGGACGGCCAGGGCAATGCCGCGGCCGGGGTGGGGATAGTGCGGGTCGGACAAAAGCGGGGGGTTGCGCGGGGCGCGGGTCAGTGGTGCATCAGTAGCTGAGGCGGGCCACCGAACGCAGCACGTCGGCGGTCGTGGTCGGGAAGCCGAAGTATTCCAGATACGCGGGAATCATCTCGAACAGCATGTCGGAACCCACTTGCACCTTGCAGCCTCTGGCGGCAGCGGCGGTCAGGAAGGCGGTCATCTCGGTGCGCATGACGACCTCGCCGACGAAGGTCTTCGGGTCCAGGCGCGCCACGTCCAGCGGCAGCGGGTCGCCTTCGTTCATGCCCATCGGCGTGGCGTTGACCACGAGATCGAAACCGGCGGGGTCGTTGCTGCCGGTCTTCACCTCGATCGCCGGGTAGTTGTCGCGGATGCGCTGACCCAGGGCCTCGGCCGAGGCGGTGTTGACGTCAAAGAGGCTGATGGCGGCGATGCCCGCACCGGCCAGCGAGGCGGCAATGGCACAGCCGACGCCGCCGCTGCCGACCACCAGCACGCGCGCGCCGTCAAGCCTGAGCCCTTTGCGCATCACGCCGCGCACGAAGCCGGCGCCGTCGAACTGGTCGCCGACCAGGCGGCCGTCGGGCAGGCGCTTGACCGCGTTGCAGGCGCCGGCCACGCGCACAGTGGGCGTGACCTCATCGAGCAGGCCCACGGTGACGACCTTGTGCGGCATGGTGATCAGCGCGCCGCGGATGTTGGTCAGCGTGAAGACGCTCTTGAGGAAGACCGGGTAGTCCTCGGGCTTGCAGCCCATGGGCACGACGATCGCATTGATCCCTTCCTTCTCGAAGAAGGGGTTGTAGATCATCGGCGACTTGAACGAGTGTGTCGGGTAGCCGATGTGGGCGATGAGTTCGGTGTTGCCGTTGATCATGGTGGGCGGGACTGTAGGAGCGCGGGGCGGCAAACGGGCGGTCTGGCGGGTTTGCTTTGTTTATTCAGCGAACGATATCGTTCGTTAATCGCGCAAATTACGGGTAAACCCGCAGACGTCGCCGACGCCGCGGACAGGGAAATCAGGGCTTCTTGGTGGCGGCCGAGTTCACGGTTTTGCGCACCAGGCCGTCCATCGCGACCAGGTAGCCGTCGACCCCGAAGCCGACCACGATGCCGGCGGCGGCGGGCGACACCCAGGAGTGGTGGCGGAATTCTTCGCGCGCGTGCACGTTGGAGATGTGGCACTCGATCACCGGCAGCGGGTCCACGCCCTTGATGGCGTCGTGCAGGGCGATCGAGGTGTGGGTCAGCGCGCCGGGGTTGATCACCACGCCCAGCAGTTCACCGGCCTTGAACAGCCGGCCCGCTTCGTGGATCTTGTCGATCAGCGCACCTTCCCAGTTGCTCTGCAGACACTCGACCTCGTAGCCGATCTTCTCGCCGTGGGCCTTGCAGAACGCCTCGACATCGGCCAGCGTCGTGTAGCCGTACTGGGCGGGCTCGCGCGTGCCGAGCAGGTTGAGGTTGGGGCCGTTGAGGATCAGGATCTTTTTCATGGCGGGAGGGCGAGTAGGGTGACCGAGGAGCATAAACCGGGCGCCGCAGCGCCCGGTTGATGCATCACTTCCGTGCCTTGGCCAGTTCTGCGAGCAGGTCGGACACCGTGCCTTCACCCACGTTGGCGGCGTGCTTGGTGATCACGGGCTTCATCTTCTCGACCAGCTTGCTCAGCTCGGCCGGGGGCAGCTCGGACACGGTCATGCCGGCCTTCTTCAGGTTGTCCAGCGTGCTGGCGACCGAGGCGCGGGCCTGCTGGCGCTGGTACTTGGCGGACTCGTTGGCGGCGTCCTGCAGGATCTTCTTCTCGTCGGCCGAGAGGCTGTCCCAGAACTTCTTGCTGATCACCACCGACTGCGGGTTGTACTGGTGGTTGGTCAGGGTCATGTACTTCTGCACTTCCTGCAGCTTCGCCCCCCAGATCGTGGCGACCGGGTTTTCCTGGCCGTCGACGGCCTTCTGTTCCAGCGCGGCGTACAGCTCGGGGAAGGGCAGCGGCGTGGGGTTGGCGCCCAGGGCCTTGACCCAGTCGACGTTGATCGGGTTGGGGATCACGCGCAGCTTCAGGCCTTCGATGTCTTCCACCTTGGTGATGGCGCGCTTGCTGTTGGTGATGTTGCGGAAGCCCAGCTCGTAGTACGCCAGACCGACCATGCCCTTTTCTTCCAGCTTGGCGTGCAGCTTCTTGCCGAAGGGACCGTCGACCACGGCGTCGGCTTCCTTGCCATTGGAGAACATGAAAGGCAGATCGAAGACGGCGAAGTCCTTGACCTGGCTGGCGAAGATGCCCGAGTTCATCGAGGCCATCTCCAGCGTGCCGCCCTGCAGGGCCGACACGTTGGCCTGGTCGCTGCCCAGCTGGCCGCTGGGGAACACGGTGACCTTGAGCTTGCCGCCGGACTTGGCCGCGACCAGCTCGGCGAACTTCTCCATGCCCTGTACGATGGGGTGACCCGCCGCGTTCTGGTTGGCGAACTTGATGACCTTTTCCTGGGCGGCGGCGATGCCGACCGTGGCCAGGGCGGCCACGGCCACCAGAGTCTTGATGAACACACGCTTCATGAAATGTCTCCTGCAACGGGATGGGACGCGAGAAAGAAGGGCCCTTGCCTTGGCGTGCCCGTTCAGGGCAAGGGTGTCGAAACCTGCGGGATCAATAGAACCAGTGCAGCGGCACCAGCACGATCTGGGGAAACAGGACCATCAGGAACATCAGGCCGAACTGGGCGATCATGAAAGGCCAGACGCCCTTGGTCACTTCGTCCATGCTGATCTTGCCGACGCCGGCCACGGTGTTGAGCACCGTGCCCACCGGCGGCGTGATCAGGCCGATGGCGTTGTTCATCACGAACAGCACGCCGAAGTACACCGGGTCGATGCCGGCGGCCTTGACGATGGGCATCAGCACCGGGGTCAGGATCAGGATGGTCGGCGTCATGTCCATCGCGGTGCCGACCACGATCACCAGAATCATGATCGCGAACATCAGCAGCGTCGGGCTGCCCAGCAGCGGCTGCAGCAGTTCCACGATCAGGGTGGGCAGCTGGGCGACCGTGATCAGCCAGGCCGAGACCATGGCGCCGGCGACCAGGAACATGATCACGGCGGTGGTCTTGGCGGCGGCCAGGAACAGGCCGTAGAGCTGGCTGATCTTGAGTTCGCGGTAGACCAGCAGCGAGATCAGCAAAGCGTAGACGGCGGCGACCACGGCCGCTTCGGTCGGCGTGAACACACCGAACTTCAGACCGACGATGACGATGAAGGGCAGGCCCAGGGCGTAGGCGGCGTCGCGCAGCGCCTGGAACACCTCGGCGCGGGTCTTGCGGGTCGGCGGTTTGACGTTTTCCTTGCGGGCGACCCACCACCAGGTGAAGCACAGCGCCACGCCCAGCAGCACGCCGGGCACGATGCCGGCCATGAACAGCTTGGAGATCGAGACGTTGGCGGCGACGCCGAAGATCACGAAGCCGATCGAGGGCGGAATGATCGGGGCGATGATGGACGCGGCGGACAGCAGGCCGGCCGAGCGGGCCTTGTCGTGGCCGGCGGTGTGCATCATCGGCAGCAACAGCGCGGCCAGGGCGGCGGCGTCGGCCACGGCCGAGCCCGAGAGCGAGGCCATGATCACGGCGGCCATGATGGCCACGTAACCCAGGCCGCCACGCACGTGACCGACCAGCGACATGGCGAAGGCCACGATGCGCTTGGACAGTCCGCCAGCGTTCATGATTTCGCCGGCCAGCATGAAGAAGGGCACGGCCAGCAGCGGGAAGCTGTTCGAACCTTCGATCAGGTTCTGCGCCAGGATCTGCGCGTCGAACATGTTCAGGTGCCACATCAGCGCGGCACCGCACAGCAGCAGCGAGAAGGAGATGGGCACGCCGATCATCATCGCGGCGATGAGGGAGCCCAGGAAGATGGCAATGGTCATTTGGGGTGTCTCCGGGGCAGGTTCAGGCGTGCGGGTCGCCGTGGGGCATGTCGTCGGATTCGCGGATGCCGATCAGCTCGCTGTCGGCCATCTGGCCGGTCAGCAGGCGAAACAGGTTCAGCAGCAGGATGGGAGCGGCGAGCACGGCGAACGCCACGCCGCTGGCGTAGAAGTAGCCCATGGAGGTTTCCATCACGGCGCTGGTGGACTCCCAGTTGATCTTGGTCTGCTCCAGCGAACCCTTGAAGATCAGCCAGCAGACAAACAGCATCAGCAGCAGCGAGACGCCCAGACAGAGCTTCTGGCCGGCGACCGGCAGGCGGACGATCAGCGAGTCGGTGCCCAGGTGGCCGCGTTCGTTGAGCGCGATCACGGCGCCCAGGAAGGTCATCCAGACGAAGAGCCAGCGCGAGAGTTCTTCCGAGAGGGTGATGCCGGAGTTGAAGCCGTAGCGCATCACCACATTGCCGAACACCATGACGACCATGGCGAAGAGGGAGATCACCATGAGCGCACCCAGCAGGCGGCAGTAGGCGTTGATGATTTTCTGGACCAAGGGATGTCTCCGGAATCGTTGGAAGCTGTAATGTACGAACTGGTTAGTTTTTTGAGATTGGTGAAAACCCTAACCATGCGTGCCTTGGAACCGGCTTGGCCGGACCACAGGCGCGGTTCCCCTGGGGGATGCCGCGCAGCGGCGCAGGGGGATCTACTTCTTCACGAAGCGGACGACCATCTCGACGATGGAGGCGCGGCGCAGCGTCGCCACCGTGGGGCTGGCGAAATCGCGCTTGAAGATCAGGCCGAAGGTGTGCCGGTTGGAGACGTTGAAGAAGGACAGCGCCGAGATCGAGGCGTGGATGTCGATCGGGTCCAGGCCGGGGCGGAAGATGCCCATCTCGACACCGCGGGCGTAGAGCTTCTCGATGGCGGAGATGGCCTTGAGGTTCAGTGCCTGGATGCTCTTGCTCTGGGCCAGGAACTGGCCGCGGTTGATGTTTTCCGAGACCACCATGCGGATGTAGGGCTCGTTGCCGGCGTGGTGGTCGAAGGTGAATTCGACCAGCCGGCGCAGCGCGGCCTCGGGGTCGAGATCGTCGAGGTTGAGCTCGGCCTCGGTGGTGCGCACGCGGCGGTAAGCCTCTTCCAGCGCGGCCAGGTACAGGCCTTCCTTGCTCTGGAAGTAGTAGTAGATCATGCGCTTGGAGGTGTGCGTCTCGTCGGCGATCTGGTCGATGCGCGCACCCGCCAGACCCTTCTCCGCGAACTCCTTCATGGCCACCTCCAGGATGTTGGCCATGGTGCGCTCGGGGTCGTTGGTGCGGGTGGTGGACTTGGCTTCGTTGGCCTTGCCGCGAACCGCTTGTCTCTTGGAATGTACTGGTTCGTTCATTCCGCGAGTATAGGTTGCGACCATCCGCCGCGGTAGCCTGACGCAGGTCCGGCGGGCGCTCAGGCGCGCGGGGCGTGGTCCCCGGTGCGCGCCAGGAACGACCGGGTGCGTTCGAGCAGGCGCCGGGCCCGCTCCCCTGCGTCCAGCCGCCGGGCCAGCGACTGCATCGGCACCTCCAGGCTCAGCGCGATGCCCGGGGGCAGGCCGGCGAGCAGGCTTCGCAATGGCAGTCCGCCGTCGCCGGGGATCTGCCGCTCGGCGCGGGCCTGGAACAGCAGTGTGTCCATGTCGCCTGGCCGCTCGGCGGGGGCGTCGCACAGCTGCGCGTACCGGAAATACGCTGGATCGATCGCCGCCAGCGTCTGCGGGTTTTCGCCCGCGCGGTCGAAGTGGATCGCATCGACCACGATGCCGGCGTCCCTGGCGCCCGAGGCGCGGATGAGGGCGGCGGTGTCGGCCAGTGTGGACACCTCGTACCAGGGGGTCGGCTCCACATCCACGCCCAGTCCGTGGCGCGCGGCCAGTTCGCTGAAGGCGAAGAATCGTTCGCCCAGGCGGCCGGGGTCGCTGTCCTGGAAGGCCACCAGCGCATGGCGGGCGCCGAGTAGGGCGCCGGCTTCCAGCAGCGGTTCGTAGGCGCCCACGTCCGTCTCCGGCTTGAGGCGGAAGATCTCGATGTCCATCAGCCGCAGGCCGCTGTCGCGCAGCCGGGCGAGGGTCTCCCGCAGCAGCGCAGAGCCGGGCCGGCAGTCGTGCTGCGGCTCGGTGGGCGTGGCCGGCACCAGCCGCAGGCCCAGGAAGTCGTAGCCCGCGTCCCGCGCGTTGCCGACCATGTCGGCGGGCGACAGCTCCAGGTGCGTGAGCGGGGCGATGCCCAGTGCGTGCATGGACGTGGCCATCAGTAGTTGGCGCGGCCGCCCGAGAGGTCGAAGGTGAAGCCGGTGGTGAAGCTGCACTCCGGGCTGGCGACCCAGGCCACCATGGCGGCGATCTCGTCGATCTGCAGGAAGCGGCCCATCGGGATCTTGGCCTTGGAGGCCGCGATGTGCTCGGGCGTCATTTCCTTCATCAGGTCGGTCTCGGTCATCACCGGGGCGATGCAGTTGACCAGCACCCCCGACTCGGCGAGTTCGCGCGAGAGGCTCTTGGTGAAGCCGACGACGCCGTGCTTGGACGCGGCGTAGGCGGCGATGCCCGGCACGCCTTCCTTGCCGGCGGCCGAGGCCACGTTGACGATGCGCCCGTAGCCCGCCGCCTTCATGTGCGGCAGCGCGGCCTTGGTGCAGTAGAAGACGCCGTTGAGGTTGACCGCCAGCACGCGGCTCCAGGCGTCCAGCGGGTAGTCGGTCACCGGCAGCACCGGCCCGTTGATGCCGGCGTTGTTCACCAGAATCTGGAAGTCGCCCACCGTCGCATGCGTTTGCTCGTAGGCTGCCTGGACCGAGGCGGCGTCGCTCACATCCACCGGCTGCAGGTGGACCGGGGAAAACCCGGCCTGCATGGTGTCGAAGGCCGCGATGTCGCGGTCCCAGACCACCACCTTGCAGCCTTCCTGGGCGAGGCGCCGGGCGATGCCCAGGCCGATGCCGCGCACACCGCCGGTCACCACGGCGGTCTGCCCCTGAAGTCCCTGACCCGTCGGCTTCATGTTCGCGGATCTCGTCACTTGCGCAGCTTGCTGAGCTCGTTGGTGAGTTCGGTGACCACCTCGCCCAGTGCCGCGCCGTGTTTGGCGTAGACCGGGGCCATCTTGGCCGCGAACTTGGAAATCTCGGCGGGCGAGAACTCGGTCACCTGCATGCCGCCCTTCTTGAGCTTTTCCAGGGCCACACCCATCTGCTGGCGCGACTCCTGGCGCTGGTACTTCGAGGCCTCGTTGGTGGCGTCCTGCAGCAGCTTCTTCTCGTCGGCCGAGAGCGTGTCCCAGAACTTCTTGCTGATCACCACCGACTGCGGGTTGTACTGGTGGTTGGTGATGGCGAGGTACTTCTGCACCTCGTAGAGCTTGTTGGCCTCGATCACGGTGAAGGGGTTTTCCTGTCCGTCGATGGCCTTGTTCTCCAGCGCGGCGTAGACCTCGGGGAAGGGCAGCGGCGTGGGGTTGGCGTCCAGCGCCTTGACCCAGTCCACGTTGATGGGCGTGGGGATCACGCGCAGCTTCAGACCGGCGATGTCTTCGACCTTGTTCAGCGGGCGCTTGCCGTTGGTGATGTTGCGAAAGCCCAGCTCGAAGTAGCCCAGACCGACCATGCCTTTTTCTTCCAGCTTGGCGTGCAGCTTCTTGCCGAAGGCGCCGTCGACGATGGCGTCGGCTTCCTTGGTGGACGCAAACATGAACGGGAAGTCGTACACCGCCATTTCCTTGACGGTGCCGGCCATGATGCTGGAGTTCATCACGCCCATCTCCACGGTGCCGCCCTGCATCGCGGAGATCACCGCGAAGTCGCTGCCCAGCGTGCCGCCCGCATGGACCACCACCTTGAGCTTGCCCGCCGCCTTGGCGTTGACGATCTCGGCGAACTTGTCCACGCCCATCACGATCGGGTGGCCCTTGGGGTTCTGCACGGCGAACTTGATGACCTTCTCTTCGGCCTGTGCGGCGCCGAAGGCGGCCAGCGAGGCCATCGCCAGAATGGTCTTGAGCATCAGTCTTTTCATGGGTTGTCTCCTGTCTGAACGGGTACGCGGGGGTTGGTTTTCTTGAGAGCCGGAGGCAGTGTAGACACCGCATCTCAATAAATCTATGCTCTGACTTGAATGACCTGAATCAAGAATATTGATAGTGAAAACCAGCCACGATCCCTCGGTGCTGCTCGACGGCAGGCTGCTGCTGCTGTTCAGCCTGCTCTACCAGTTGCGCAGCGTGACCCGGGCGGCGGACGAGCTGGGACAGAGCCAGCCCAACATCAGCGTGGGCCTGACCAAGTTGCGGGAGCATTTCGGGGACCCGCTCTTCGTGCGCAGCGGCAACGCCATGCAACCGACCCCGAGGACCGAGGAACTGATCGGCCCGGTGACCGAAGCGCTGCAGAGCCTGCGCAAGGTCAGCACGCCGGCGCGGGCGTTCGTGCCGGCGCTGGCCCGCCAGAGCCTGCGGGTGTGCATGACCGACGCCAGCCACATCACGCTGCTGCCCCGCCTGCTGGCGCACCTGCGTCAGCACGCGCCGCACCTCCGGCTGGAAACCACGCCCATCGACGAGGGCATCGCCCGGCGCCTGGCCTCCGGGGAGGCCGACCTCGCCCTGGGCATCATCCCCGGGCTGGAGTCGGGCTTCTACCAACAGACCTTCTACGAGCAGGACTTCGTCTGCCTCGTCAATCCCGACCACCCGGACATCCAGGGGCGGCTTCCCCTGAAAACCTACCGCGAGGCGGTGCATGTGGAGGTGCTGTCCGGCTTCAGCCACAGCCTGCTGGAGGAGGCGCTGAAGAAGCAGCGGGTGCGGCGCGAGGTGCTGTTGCAGATTCCCGGCTTCCTGGGGCTGGCGACGGTGGTCCGGCAGACCGACTTGGTGGCGACCGTGCCGCGCCAGATCGGCGAAACGCTGGCTCGCAGCGGCGGGCTGGCGCTGTTCAAGTGCCCGGTGAAGGTGCCGACCTTCACCGTCAAGCAGTACTGGCACGCGCGGCTGCACCACGACCCCGCGCACCGCTGGTTGCGCGGAGTCTGTGCCGGCATCTTCATGAGCGGCTGAGGCGGCCCGGCGTGGCGGGCGGTCGGCCGGTGCGGATCAGCCTGCGCGGAAATGCGCCGCGTCCATCACCTGCAGGTCTTTCGCCACCAGCGGCGCGAAGTCCATCTGGTCGAGGATGTCGCGCTGCAGGTCAATGCCCGGCGCGATCTCGAACAGCTCGATGCCGTCGGGCGTGAGCCGGAAGCTGCCGCGCTCGGTGAGGTAGAGCACCTCCTGGCCACGCACCAGGCCCTGCGGCCCGCTGAAGGTGATCTGGTCGACCCGCTGCACCAGCTTCTTCACGCCGCCCTGCTGTAGCACGCGCATCTGGCCGTCGCCGGTCTGCAGCTTCACGCCCTTGGCCGCCAGCGTGCCGCAGAACACCACCTTCTTCGCGTTCTGCGCGATGTCGATGAAACCGCCGGGGCCGACGGTGACGCCGCCCAGGCGCGAGACGTTGACGCTGCCTTCCGCATCGAACTCGCCGAAGCCCAGGCAGGCCACGTCCAGCCCGCCGCCACCGTAGAAGTCGAACTGCGTCGCCGCGTCGAGCATGGCGGTGGCGTTGCGCGCGTAGCCGAACAGCACGCCGTCCATCAGCGTGCCGCCGTAGGTGCCATGTTCGATGGTCTGGTAGATGCGGTGCTGCTCGTTGCGCGCCGCGATCAGCTTGGCCACCGCGTCGGGCACGCCCACGCCGTAGTTGATCACCGGGCGGGCCTTGCCGGTGTTGAAGAGTTCGACGTGCGCGCGGCGCGCCACGGCCTGGCGTTCGCTGAAGGCTTCCTGTGATGCCGCGACTTCGCGTGCGTGGTCTTCAGCCTCGCTGGCTGCGCGTGCCTCGCCGGTCAGTTCGCCGCTGAAGGCCGGGTCGAAGGGGATGGCGTAGCTGGTCTGCTGGTTCGGATCGACCACGATGGCGTCCACCCAGGCCGAGGGGATGCGCACCTCGCGCGCCTTGAGCGCGCCCTTGGGCAGGCGCTCCTTCACCTGCACGATCACCGTGCCGCCGCTGTTGCGCGCGGCCAGCGCGAGCGACTGCGCGTCGAGGTTGGCGGCCTCGTGTTCGAAGCTGATGTTGCCGTCCTCGTCGGCGGCACTCGCGCGCACGATGGCGACGTGGATGGGGAAGGGCTTGTAGCGCAGCCACTCGCGGCCGTCGATGGCGATGACCTCGGCGAGGTCTTCTTTCGCCGCGCCGTTCATGCGGCCACCGCCGAAGCGCGGGTCGCAGACCGTGCCCAGGCCGACGTGGCTGATGAGGCCGGGCCGGCCGGCACCGATCTCGCGCATGAGCTGGCTGCTCACCCCACCGGGCAGGATGTAGGCCTGAATCTTGTTGTCCAGCGCCAGCTGCTGCATGGCGGGCGACCAGACCCAGTGGCCGCCGATGACCTTCTTGACCAGGCCTTCGTGCGCGAAGCAGTTCATGCCCTTGGTCTTCTTGTCGCCAATGCCCAGGGCGTGTATCAGCGTCAGGTTGCGCGGTTGCTGCGTGGCGAGGTAGCGTGCCTGCACCGCCTCGAACAGGTGGGTCGCTTCCATCAGGCCGCCACCGCCGCCCATCAGGCCCACGGTGTCGCCGTCCTGGATCAGGTTCGCTGCTTCTGCAGCGGTCATGAACTTGCTGCTGCTCATCGTGTGTCCCCGTTCAGCGGTTCACGTCGAAGAGCTGCGCGCCCTTCTTGAGCGCGCTCTTGGCGATCACGCCGCGGTGAATCTCCGATGTGCCATCGAAGATGCGGTAGATGCGCGCGTCGCGGTAGTAGCGCTCGATCGGCAGCTCCTTGCAGAAGCCCATGCCGCCGAACACCTGCACCGCGCGGTCCACCACGCGGCCCAGCGTCTCGGCCGCGTGCACCTTCACCATGGCGATCTGCTCGCGCGCGTCGAAGCCCTGGTCCAGCATCCAGGCGGCGTGGTAGACCATCCAGCGCGCGGCGTTGATCTCGATCACGCTGTCGGCCAGCATCTGCTGCACCATCTGGAAGTCGCCGATGCGGGTGTTGAACTGCTTGCGGTCGTTGGCGTACTCCAGCATCAGCTCGCACACGTGCGTGGCCTTGCCCACGGCGCGCGCGCCCACCTGCGCCAGGCGCACCACGTTGAGCGCGCCCATGGCCAGCTTGAAGCCCTGACCCTGTTCGCCCAGCAGGGCCGTGTCTTCCAGCACCACGTTGTCGAAGAACAGTTCCAGGTGCGGCGTGCCGCGGATGCCCATCATGGCCTGGTCCTTGCCGACGGTGAAGCCGGGCAGGCCCTTGTCCACCATGAACATGCTGATCTCTTTTTCACCCGTCTTGGCCGAGACCAAGAAGAAGTCGGACCAGATGCCGTCGCTGATGAAGTGCTTGCTGCCGTTGAGCACCCAGCGGCCTTCTGCGTTGCGTTTCGCGTGGGTCTTGATGCCGGCTGCGTCCGAACCCGCGCCCGATTCGGTGATGGTGATGGCGCAGGTGCGCGTGCCTTCGACGGTGGGCTTGAGCCAGCGCTCCACCTGCTCGCCCTTGCAGTGCAGCAGCGGCTCGTAGACGTTGCCGAAGGCGCGGCGGATCAGCATGTCGGTGGTGTGGCCGAACTGCTCTTCACAAATGATGCGGTCCAGGTTGGACAGGCCGCCACCGCCCAGCTCGGCCGGCATGTTGAGCGCGTACAGGCCCAGCTCCTTGGCTTTGGCGTGGATGCGGCGGGCGTCGGCGTCGGGCAGCGCGCCGGTGTTTTCCAGCGCATCTTCCAGTGGGCGCAGTTCTTCGGCGATGAAGCGACGGATGGTGTCGATCATCATTTTCTGTTCGTCGTTGAGGGCGAAGTCCATGGTCTTGTCTCTTGTCGGTTCGGCGGATGAAATCAGCGGGGGGCGGTGTAGGGCAGGCTGGCGGCCAGGCAGATGCCGGCCCATTGCGTGGGATCGGCGGTCTTCTCGCGCTCGAAGTTCACCACCTCGACGCTCACCGGCAGGTCGGCGGGCAGGGCGTCGAACAGGCCACGCACGTCGATGGTTCCGTCGCCCGGCAGCAGGCGCTCGCAGCGCGCGGTGTGGACCATTTCTTCGGTCGTGAAGCCGGTGCCAGCGACGGCGTCGCAGATCTGTGCGTAGTGCAGCAGGCTGCGCGGGATGGCGCGGATGTCGTCGAGCGTAGTGCTGGAGCGGCCGAAGTGCAGCGCGTCGACCAGGATGCCGGCGTTGGCCGGCGTGCCGGCGTTCTGCACGATGCGCAGCGCACTCTTCGCGTCTTTCACGGCCGTCCAGGGCATGAACTCCAGGTCGGCCGTGAGGCCGTAGGGCGCCATCACCTCGCAGAGGCGGGCGTAGTTCGCCGTCAGGCGCGCCTCGTCGGGATCGTCGCCGGCCACCAGGATGGCTTTGGCTTTGAGCGCCGCGCAGGCGTCGTACAGCGCGTCCCAGGTGTGCGGGTCGAAGGCTTCGCCGATGCGGATGATCTCGACGTCGAAGATGCCCACGCCCGTGTCGGCCATCGCTGCCTGGGTTTCTTTGAGCACATCGGGCCGGTCGATCAGGAACTGCTGCGGTGCGCCGGGCGCGTTGGGCCAGAGGCGCAGGCCGACGAACTGGTAGCCGTTGGCGGCTGCGATGCGAACCGCTTCTGGCGGCGTGCAGCGGTGGGAACTCAGGTACGCCAGGGAATAGACACGGGCCATGTTCAGCTCACTTCAAGGGAGAGACGGCCGTCGGCAGCGCGATGGTCGAGACCATGTTCGTCGTCAAGTGCGCCGGCCCGCCCTTGGGCGGCCAGATGCCCTGGGCCACCGCGTCGGCGCGGGCCTTGGAGCGGGCGTCCAGCGTGGGGTAGGCCCAGATGTTGGTGAAGCGCAGGGGGCCGTCGAGCGCGACCATGGCGACCACGCAGGGCGAGAGCTGTTCGCGCGGCGGCACGTACTGTTCCCACAGGTCGATGGTGGGCTGCACGCCACCCGGCTTGATGCCGTAGGTGCGGATCTCGTAGACCGGGCCGGTGATGCCGCTCTCGGCGCTGGGGCGCACCGGCTTCATCCACGGAAAGCCCTGGTAGCTGTGCTGCTCCAGGGTCTGGAAGATCTCGCCACAGCCAAACGGCGACGCGCTGTGCTGCGTGCGATTGCGCTCGGCCTGCAGGCTGGCCAGATCGGAAAAGCCGCGCAGCACGATCATCTGGTTGAGCTGGCCGATGTCGGTGAACCAGCAGGCGAGCAGCTCGCCCTTCGCCTCGGGCGCGGTGCAGAAGGCCTGCACGTTCTGGGCGGCCGCGGCGGCGGTGCCGAAGGGCAGGGTCATGGTGGCGAGTTCGTAGTGCATGGTGTGGACCGTGAAAGGTTGGAACGAAGGGGAGTTCAGTCGAGGGATACCGCAGAACCGGCTTCGCCGGGCTGCTGGTGTCGCCCCCCTGGGGGGGTAGCGGCGTCAGCCGATGCGGGGGGGATACCCGCTGCGTGAAACGCAGCGAGCCAGCCGAACGTCATGGCCGGGCCGAGCGTGATGCCGCCGCTGGGGTAGTGGCCGGCCATCATGGAATCCATGTCGTTGCCGCCGGCGTAGAGGCCGGGGATGGGCTGGCTGTTCGCGTCGAGCACCTGGGCGCTGGCGTTGACCTTGAGCCCCGCAAACGTGCCCAGGCTGCCGGCGACCACGCGCACGGCGTAGAACGGGCCGCGTTCGAGCGGCCCCATGCAGGGGTTGGGCCAGCCGCGTTCGGCGGCGAAGGCGGCGTCGCCCTGCATGCGGTTGTAGGGCGTTTCGCCCTTGGCGAAGTCGGCGTCTTTGCCCGCGCGGGCCATGGTGTTGTAGCGCTGCACGGTGGCCTGCAGCGCGTCGGCCGCGATGCCACAGGCCTGGGCCAGTTCGGCCAGCGTGCGGCCGCGCTTGAGGTAGCCGTTGGCCAGCATGGGGCCCAGCGGCATGGGGGCGGGCTTGGCAGCGCCCAGGCCGTAGTGGCGCATGAAGCCGTGATCACACACCAGCCAGGCCTGCACCGGCTGGCCGGGCGGCGTGGCCGCGATCAGCGACTGCATCACGTCGTGGTACGAGTCGGCTTCGTTGGCGAAGCGCTGGCCGTCGGCGCGCACCATGATCAGGCCGGGCTTGGCGCGCTCGATCAGGTGCGGGAAGTGGGCGAAGCTGCCGTCGGCGCGCGGCACCAGCGAGACCGGGGCCAGCGCCGCCGCCTGCTGCAGATCCGCGCCGACGCGGCCACCCGCGCTCTCGCCCAGGCGCAGGCCGTCGCCGGTGTTGCCGCGCGAGGCGGCGGAGTGGTGTTCCTTGCCGGTCGGCGCGTGCGGCAGCAGGGCGGCCTTGCGGGCGTCGTCGTGCGGGAAGCCGCCGCAGGCCAGCAAGACGCCGCGGCGGGCGTGTACCTCGACCGGGCCGTCGGGGGTGTTCAGCACCGCACCGGTGACACGTTCGCCATCGCGCAACAGGCGCCGCGCCGGGCTGGCGGTGCGGATCTCCACGCCGGCTTCCAGCGCCGAGGCGGCGAGGCCAGCGATCAGCGCATTGCCATTGACCAGGCGCATGCCGCGGCGGTGCACCAGCAGGTCTTTCCAGTGCGCCAGCACCCGTTTCGTCACGTACCAGAAGGACGCTGGCTGGCGCATGGCGTTGATGAAATGGCGCAGCTCGGCGCCCGAGGCGATGCCCATGCCCCAGAGCGTGGTTTCGGGCAGCGGTGGCTTGAGGTCGGCGATGCGCGGGCCGAGGCGGCGGCCGTCGAAGGGCGCGGCGCAGAGCGAGCGGCCGCCGGTGGTCGCGTGGGGCGTGCGGCCGTGGAAATCGGGGATGGCGTTGCCGTCGATGAACCGCAAGGCAGTCTTCGAGCGGAAGAACGCCACCATGCGCGGCGCGGCGTCGAGGAAGGTGCGGGCACGGGCTTCGTCGAAGCGATCACCGAGTTCGTGGCGCAGGTAGTTCAGCGGTTCTTCGACGGGTTCGACGATGCCGGCCTCGACGGCGAGCGGATTGCGCGGCAGCCACATCCAGCCGCCCGACCAGGCGGTGGTGCCGCCGAACTGCGGGTCTTTCTCCGCGACGATGACCTTGAGGCCCAGATGCGCGGCGGTCACGGCCGCAGCCAGCCCGCCGGCACCAGAGCCGATCACCAGCAAGTCGCAATGGAGAGAAGAGGCGGGTGACCGGTCGGGCATGAACAGGGGTGAACGCCTTCAGACGGCGTAGATCGGCTTGCGGCCTTTGACGTCGCCTGGGGCGATGGTCTCGGCCGTGAGGTTGAAGAAGGGCGAGGCCCCGCTGGCCGCGGCCAGCTGCGCCGCGATCGACAGCAGCTCGGGTGCCAGGGACTGCATGCGTTCGAGCGTGAAGCGCACCGTGGGGCCGGCGATGGTGATGACGCCGATGGCCGGCTGGCCCGCGAAGCGCACCGGGGCCGACATGGCCGACAGGCCCAGGCTGTAGGTGTCGACCGTCAGGCTGTACCCGCGCTCGCGCGTCTCGTGCACGGCGGCCAGCACCGCCTGCAGCGAGGTCGGCGCGTTGGGGCCGAACTGTTCGGGCGCACCGAGGCCCTGCTTGGCCACCAGGGCCAGCGCGGCGTCGTCGCTGAGCGTGGACATGAGCGCCCAGCCCGAGGACGAGCACGAAAGGCGCGCGTCCGAACCCATGTCGGGGTCGTAGCGCAGGCCCTGGCGCGCACCCTGTGCGCGGGCGACCCAGGTCAGGCGCTCACCGTCCACCACCGACAGGCGCACCAGCTCGCCCGAGATCTCGGCCAGCTGGTTGAGCAGGGGCTGCGCGATGTCGACGATGCCGGAGTTGCTGAGGTACGAGAGGCCCATGCTCACCAGCTTGGTGGTCAGCAGGTACTCGCCGTGGCCGCGGGCCTGGCGCACATAGCCCAGCCGCACCAGGTCGGCCAGCAGTCGGTGCACGCCGCTGCGCGGGATGTCGAGCCGGTCGGCGATGGCGGCCAGCTCCATGCCTTCGCCGTGTTGCGAGAGCAGTTCGAGGATGCCGAGGGTTCGTTCGAGGACGCCGTTCATGGTGGAGGTTCCGCTTCGTTCAGGAGGTCGAAACCGCGCATGTTACGGACTGGCCGCTGGCCGCCGCGTCGAGCAGGGCGCGCGTGGCCTGCAGGGTGCGCAGGCCGTCCAGCGCGCTGCACAGCGGCGCCTCTTCGCCACGGATCACGGCGGCGAAGTGCAGCAGCTGGCGGGTGTACGGGTCGGCCTTGAGGGCGGTGGTCTGCTCGCGCGTGAGCGGCCGGTGCCAGTGGCGCTCGCCTTCGTAGCGCCAGAGCGAGAGGTCGGGCAGCGAGAGCGAGCCGTGGGTGCCGGCGATGAAGAGGGCGTTGACGTCCTGGCGCGGGTACTGGTCCTGCTCGCCGGCGCAGAAGTCCCAGCACCAGGGCGCCACGGCGGTGTCCGACAGCAGCACTGTGCCCAGCGCGCCGCTTTCGAAACGCAGCAGCGCGGCGGCCGTGTCTTCCACCGCAAAGCCGCGCACCGCGTTGCTGGCCAGCGCCTGCACCTGCACGATCTCGCCGCAGAGGAAACGCAGCATGTCGATCTCGTGGATCAGGTTGATCAGCACCGGGCCGCCGCCCGGCTCGCGCCGCCAGGCCATGTCGAAATAGCCCTGCGGCTTGTAGAAGCAGGCCATGGCGTTGGCGCCGACCACGCGGCCGAGCTGGCCGCTGGCGATGGTCTCGCGCGCCTGGCGGTTGATCGGGTTGTGGCGGCGGTGGTGGCCGACCAGCACCGGCACGCCGCTGCGCGCCTGGGCGTCCACCAGTTGCTGCGCCTCGGCCACGCTGTCGGCCAGCGGTTTTTCCACCAGCGCGGCGACGCCACGCGCCAGGCAGTCCAGCGCCATCGGCACGTGGGCCGGGTTGGGCGTGGCGACGATGGCGCCCTGCGGCTGGAACTGTTCGAGCGCGCTCACATGGTCGGGTGCCCAGGGCACGTCCAGCGACTCGGCCAGCGCGCGGCCGGCGTCCGACGGGTCGGCGATGCCGGCCAGCGCCAGACCCGGCGTGCGCTGGATGCGGTCGATGTGGGTGCGGCCGATGGCGCCGGCACCGATGACCAGCAGAGAGCACCCCCTGCGCCGCTGCGCGTCTTCCCCCTCAAGGGGGACGGCACCAGCCGTCTGGCGAAGCCAGCCCGGCGGTGCCTCTGGTGGTGGGATTTGCTTTCGGGTCATGTGTTGTCTCCGGCCTGAAGTCTAGTCAAAAAAAGAACAACATTCAATACTTGAACACAATTCCACTTTTCAATATGATCCGACCCAACCACCCGATCCACAGACGATCCGAGCGAGACAGATGACACAGACCCTGAGTGGCGCCACGCGCCTGCACTACATCGTGGGCGACCCGATCGCCCAGGTGAAATCCCCCGCCGGCGTGAGCCAGGCCTTTGCCGACCACGGCCGCGACGCGGTGTGCGTGCCGGCCCATGTGTCGCCGGCCCATCTGGCCGACTGGGTGCGTGGCGTGTCGCTGGCGCAGAACGTCGACGGGATCATTGCCACCGTGCCGCACAAGTTCGCCTGCACGGCGCTGTGCGCCACCACCTCCGACCGCGCCGCCTTCCTGAACACGGTCAACACCATGCGCCGCAACGCCGACGGGACGTGGCACGGCGACATGTTCGACGGCCTGGGCTTCGTCACCGCGATGCAGGACAAGGGCTGCCAGCCCGCGGGCAAGAAGGCCCTGCTGGTCGGGGCGGGCGGCGCCGGTTCGGCGATTGCGCATGCGCTGGTGATGGCCGGTGTGAGCGAGCTCGCGGTCCACGACCCCGACGACCAGCGCCGCGGCGCGCTGGTGGACCGGCTGGCCGGTCTGGGCCAATGCCCGGTCACGCACGGCAGCGCCGACCCCAGCGGCTTCGACCTCGTGCTCAATGCCACACCGGTGGGCATGAAAGCCGGCGATCCGTACCCGCTGGACGTGACGAAGCTGAACGCCGCCATGTTCTGCGGCTGCGTCATCACGGCGCCGGCGGTCACGCCCTTCATCGCCGCTGCGCGCGAGAAGGGCTCCAACACCATGACCGGCGCCGACATGTTTGCGCGCGTCCGCGATTTGATGGTCGAGTTTCTGTTGGGCAAAGCATGACCATGCAAGTCCTGAACACGCTCAAAGACCTTCCGGTCGACGCCGTCTACGACCTGGTGGTGGTCGGTGCCGGTGGCGCCGGCATGGCCGCCGCGCTGTTCGCGGCGCTGGACGGCAAAAAAGTGCTGCTGGTCGAACGCACCGAATTCGTCGGCGGCACCACGGCGCTGTCGGCCGGCACGACCTGGGTGCCGGGCACGCACCACAGCGCCACCGTCAACCCGACCGACACCCTGTCCGAGGCCGCGCGTTACCTGAGCAACGCGATCGGCGAACGCACGCCGGCCGCGCTGCGTCAGGCCTTTCTGGACCACGGCGCCGAAGCCGTGACGCTGGCCGAAACGCGCACGGAGGTGAAATTCCGCCCCTACGCCAAGCACCCGGACTACATCTCCGATCTCGGCGGCTCGACGCTGAGCGGCCGCGCGCTGGAGCCGCAGCCCTTCGACGGCCGCCTGCTGGGCGATCTGTTCAAGCTGATCCGCCCGCCGATTCCCGAGTTCACCGTGCTGGGCGGGATGATGGTCGACCGCACCGACATCAACCACCTGCTGGCGCTCAGCAAGAACTTCGCGTCGTTCAAGCACTCGCTGAAGATCCTGCTGCGCCACGCCTCGGACCGGCTGTCGCACCCGCGCGGCACGCGGCTGGTGATGGGCAATGCGCTGATCGCGCGGCTGCTGTATTCGCTCTCGAAGCATCCGAACGTGACGCTCGCGCTGCAGACCCGCGTGGACACCTTCCGCCGCGATGCCGGCCGTGTCACCGGCCTCACGCTGAAGGCGGGCACCGAGCGCCTTGATGTCGCGGTGCGCGGCGGCGTGGTGCTGGCCTCGGGCGGCTTCAACCGCCACCCGGAACTGCGCGCCCAGCTGCTGCCGGGTGCGGACATGGCCTGGTGTCCGGCCGGCCCGGGCCACACGGCCGAGGCCCATGCGCTGGCCAAAGGCGCCGGCGCGGTCTACGGGCAGGGCGCCCTGAGCAACGCCTTCTGGGCGCCGGTGTCCCTGCGAAAGCGCGCCGACGGCAGCACCGCCGTGTTCCCGCATTTCGTGATGGACCGCGCCAAGCCCGGCATGCTGACCGTCAACCGGGCCGGCCAGCGCTTCGTCAACGAAAGCACGTCGTACCACCTGTTCGGCATGGCCATGCAGGCCACCGGCAGTGTTCCGGCGTACCTGGTCTGCGACGCGACCGCGCTGCAGAAGTACGGCATCGGCATGGTGCGCCCCGGCGCCTCGCCCAAGGACCTCGCCCCCTTCCTCGCCGACGGCTACCTCACGCAGGGCGCCTCGCTGGACGAACTGGCCGGCCAACTCGGCATCGACGCCGCCGGCCTGAAGGCGAGCGTGCAGAAGATCAACCGCTACGCAGAAACCGGTGTCGATCCCGACTTCCAGCGCGGCGTCACCGCCTACCAGCAGAACATCGGCGATGCCGCCGCCGGCACCCGCAACCCCAACCTCGGCGCGCTGACTGCCGCGCCGTATTACGCGCTGAAGCTCTACCCGGGCGACATCGGCGCCGCGACCGGCTTCGCCACCGACGGCAACGCCCGCGTGCTCGACGCCGCCGGCCAGCCGATCGCCGGCCTGTACGCCGTGGGCAACGACATGCACTCGATCATGGGCGGCGTCTACACCGCGCCCGGCATCACCATCGGCCCCGGCCTGGTGTTCGGCTACCTCGCGGCGCGGCACGCCTGCGCGCGCGCCAGCCCGACCTAGTGCTTACCCCGGTTGCGTTCGGTGATCGATCAATCATGTGCGTTTTTCGTGCGTTTCAAGTCGATTCACCGGGTGCGCTGCCGGGGGTGATCGCTACATTCGCTTCACGCTTTCCCTTCCCGCTTGCCCTCAACCTCTGGTTCCCAAGGAGACAAACATGCAGAAAAGATTCGCCCTCAAGTGCCTCGTGGCCGTCAGCCTGGCCGCCGCTTCCGGTCTGTCCATGGCGCAGAACGTCATCAAGATCGCCAACATCGTCGAGCTCTCGGGTGGCGGCGCGTCGGCCGGCACCAACTTCAAGAACGGCGTGGAACTGGCCGTCAAGGAAATCAACGCCGCCGGCGGCATCCTGGGCAAGAAGATCGAAACGGTGACCAGCGACACCCAGACCAACCCCGGCGTCGCCAAGGGCCTGACGCAGAAGGCGGTCGACGACGAGGTGTTCGCCATCTTCGGCCCGGTGTTCTCCGGCTCGATCATGGTGTCGATGGCCGAATCGCGCCGCGCCGAAGTGCCCAACTGGACCGGTGGCGAGGCCGCGGCCATCACCGCCCAGGGCAACCCTTATGTGTTCCGCACCGCCTTCGGCCAGAACTTCTCGTTCCCCAAGCTGGCCCGCTACATCGGCGCCAAGACCAAGACCCTGGCCGTGGTTTACGTGAACAACGACTTCGGCAAGGGCGGTCTGGACGCGATCAAGCGCGAACTGGGCAAGACCCAGACCAAGATCGTGGCCGAGATCTCCACCGACTCCGGTCAGGTCGACTTCTCGTCGGCCGTGCTCAAGGCCAAGCAGAGCAACGCCGATGCCGTGTTCGTCTACACCAACGAAGAAGAGTCGGCCCGTGCCCTGCGCGAACTGCGCAAGCAGGGCTGGACCAAGCCCATCATCGGCGAGACCACCCTGGTCGGCCAGAAGGTGATCGAGCTGGCCGGTGAAGCCGCCAACGGCGCCGTGGCCCACGTGGGTCTGACCGTCGACGCGCCCAAGCCCGAGATGCTGGCCTTCAAGGCCAAGTACTACCAGGCCTACAACGCCATCTCCGACCACAACGGCATCAAGGGCTACACCGGCGTGTACGTGCTCAAGGCCGCGATCGAGAAGGCCGGCAAGCTCGACCGCAAGGCGGTGGCCCAGGCCATGAAGGGCCTGACCATCAGCGCCAAGAAGTACCCCGGCGTGATCATGGACGTGTCCTTCGACCAGAACGGCGACCTGGACCGCGAGAGCTTCCTGGTCGAGGTCAAGAACGGCCGCCAGATCGTCGTCGAGACGCTGCCGCCGCTGAACCCGGTTGCCGCCGCCGCACCGGCCAAGAAGTAAACCTGCCCCAGTGGCCGGCGACCGCTCCGCGCGGGCGCCGGCCCCCGGCACACCCAGGACGGATCTTCGATGACCGACTTTCTCCAACTCTTTTTCAGTGGCCTGTCCACCGGTGCGATCTACGCGCTGGCGGCGCTGGGCTTCACGCTGCTCTGGCAGGCCAGCGGCACGATCAACTTCGCCCAGGGCGAGTTCGTGATGCTGCCGGCTTTCATGATGCTGGCGTTCTTCAGCGCCGGCATCCCGCTGCTGCCGGCCTTCCTGCTGGCCTGTCTGGTCGCGGTCTTCGTGCTGGGCTGGCTGTTCAAGCGTGGCGTCGTCGATCCGCTGTTCAAGTACGGAATGATGCCGATCGTGGTCGCCACCATCGGCCTGTCGATCGCTATGCGCAACGGCATCCGCGCCGGCTACAGCGCCGAGGCGCACCCGTTCCCCTCGCTGTTTGCCGACCAGATCTACAACATCGCCGGCGTCACCGTCACGCTGCAGGACATCGGCACCTTCGTGCTGGCCATGCTGCTGGTGGTGGGCACACAGGCCTTTCTCGCCAGGACCGTGACCGGTCGCGCGATGCAGGCCGTGGCGCAGAACACCGAGAGCGCCAGCGTGCTGGGCATCAACGTGCCGCGCATGATCTTCTACACCTTCGCGATCAACGCCGTGCTGGCCGTGGCCGCCGCGCTGCTGGTCACGCCGACGTACCTGGCCAAGTTCGACATGGGTGAAAGCCTGGGCAACAAGGCCTTCTTCGCCGCCATCATCGGCGGCTTCAACAACTCGCGCGGCGCGCTGCTGGGCGGCCTGATCGTGGGCGTGTGCGAGAACCTCGCCGCGGCCTACATCTCGCCGGCCTACAAGGACGCCGTCGCCCTGGTCATCTTCATGGTCGTGATCCTGTTCAAGCCGCAGGGCCTGCTGGGCAAGAAAGTGGAGCGCAAGGTATGAACAAGCTCACCCTTCCGCTGATCGTGGCCTCGGCGCTGCTGTTCCTGGTGGCACCGCAGTTCCTCAAGAGCTACGGCCTGTACCTGCTGACCTACTGGCTGGTCTACATCATCGCCACCATGGGCCTGAACCTGACGGTGGGCTACGCGGGCCAGAAATCCCTGGGCCACGCAGCGTTCTTCGGCATCGGCGCCTACACGGTGGCGATCCTGATGAAGGCCGGCCTGAGCTTCTGGATCGGCCTGCCCGCCGCCGCGCTGCTGTGCTTCGTGATCGGCATCATCCTGGGCTTCCCGGCCCTGCGGGTGCAGACCATCTACCTGGCCTTCGCGACGCTCGGTTTCAACACCGCCGTCTGGCTGGTGATGCGCAACGAAGAGTGGCTGACTGGCGGCACCTTCGGCATCAACAACATCGCGCGGCCTTCGCTGCTGGGCTTCAGCCTCGAAGGCAACCTGGCCTACTACCACTTCGTGCTGGCGGTGACGGTGCTGATGGCGCTGCTGCTCTGGGGCCTGCTGCGCAGCCCCTGGGGCAAGGCGTTCACGGCGCTGCGCGACAACCCGATCCGCGCCGAGAGCCTGGGCGTCGACATCCGCAGCTACACGCTGCTGAGCTTCGCCATCGGCGCGGTCTACGCCGGTGTGGCCGGGGCGCTGTTCGCCTCGCTGGTGCAGTTCATCGAGCCGGCACCGTTCACCGTCGGCGCGTCGATCATGATGTATCTGATGGTGGTGGTCGGTGGCCCCGGCTACTTCCTCGGCCCGGTGGTCGGCGCGGCCGTCGGCGTGATCCTGCCCGAGTGGCTGCGCTTCGCCCAGGCCTGGTACCTGTTTGTCTTCGGCACCGCCGTGGTGCTGCTGATGATCTGGCTGCCCGACGGCCTGCTGTCCATCCCCGACCGCCTGCGCGCCAAGCGCCAGTCCCGCGAGGCCTCGGCCGCGCGTGCCGCCGCCGCACAGGCCGCCAGCCAGGGAGCCAAGGCATGAACACGAGCACCGCTTCCACGGGCCAGCCCATGGCCCAGCATGCCCACCACCACGAGCGCCCGGCCGGTGCGCCGGTGCTCCAGGTGCACCACCTCAAGAAGGCCTATGGCGCGATCCAGGCCGTCGGCGGCGTGAGCTTCCAGGTGCAGCCGGGTGAAATCTTCGGCGTGATCGGGCCCAACGGTTCGGGCAAGACCACGCTGTTCAACTCGATGCTCGGCCAGATCACGCCCGACGAGGGCCGCATCGAGCTCAACGGCGAAGACGTCACCAAGCTCGGTCCGCTCGAACTGAACCGCCGTGGCGTCGGCCGCACCTTCCAGACCCTGCAGGTGTTCGGCAAGATGACCGTGCGCGACAACCTGATCGTGGCTGCGCAGGAGCACAAGGGCAGCATGTTCAGCCGCATGTTCGCGCCCGGCGACTCGGGCCTGGGCGCCAAGGCCGACGCGCTGATCGACCAGTTCCGCATCCGCCACGTGGCCGACAAGAAGGCCGGCGAGCTGTCGTATGGCCAGCAGAAGCTGGTCGACATCGCGATGGCCTTCATGAGCGAGCCCGACCTGGTGCTGCTCGACGAACCCTGCGCCGGCGTCAACCCCAGCCTGGTGGGCGGCATCAGCACCTTGCTGAAAGACCTGAACCGCAACCCGCGCTTCGGCAAGCGCAGCTCCTTCGTCGTGATCGAACACAACATGGACTTCGTGATGGACCTGTGCCACCGCATCATGGTGATGGTCGAGGGCCAGGTGATGGCCATCGGCACGCCCGATGAAATCCGTTCCAACAAGCAGGTGCTCGACGCCTACCTGGGCAGCTGAAAAGGACGACCCCATGTCAGACATCTGCATCGAATTCGACGACGTGGTCGCGGGGTACAAGGATTTCATGATCCTGAACAACCTCAGCTTCCAGGCCCACCGCGGCTCCATCACGCTGCTGCTCGGCCCCAACGGCGCGGGCAAGTCGACCGCGCTCAAGACGCTGTTCGGCCTGCTCAAGCCGCGCCAGGGCCGCATCCTGCTGGACGGCAAGGACATCGCGGGCTGGAGCCAGAAGGAACTGCTGGCCGCGGGCGTGGCCTTCGTGCCGCAGGGCCGCAACCTGTTCGGCCAGCTCTCGGTCTACGAGAACCTGGAGCTGGGTGGCATCACGCTGGGCATGAAGACCACGCACGAGCGCATTCCGGAAATCCTGGAGATGTTCCCGCGCGTCAAGGAGCGGTTGCACAGCGCCGCCGCCAGCCTCTCGGGCGGCGAGCAGAAGCAGCTGGAGATCGGCCGCGCGCTGCTGCTGCGGCCCAAGGTGATCCTGATCGACGAGCCCTCGATCGGCCTGTCGCCGCTGGTGGTGCAGGACGTGTTCCGCCTGCTGCGCCGCCTGGCCAACGAGCAGGGCGTGACGGTGCTGATGGTCGAGCAGAACGTCAAGAGCGCGCTCAAGATCTCCGACTACGCGATCGCGCTGGAGTCGGGCCGGCTGGTGCTGCACAAGCCCGCGGGCGAACTGCTGGCCGATCCGAACATCGAGCGCCTGTTCCTCGGTGGTGCCCACGCGGCGCCGGCCGCCGCACCCGCCACCGCCTGAGCGTGGCCCCGGCCGCCCCGCGGACCGGTCGGGCCCGCAGCCTCAG
The DNA here is from genome assembly GCF_051857515.1 of Hydrogenophaga sedimenti. NCBI lineage: Bacteria > Pseudomonadati > Pseudomonadota > Betaproteobacteria > Burkholderiales > Comamonadaceae > Hydrogenophaga > Hydrogenophaga sedimenti. The sequence continues at coordinate 69,624 of NZ_JBPZHA010000009.1, read as the reverse complement.
GGCGGCGGCTCGGCCGGCAGCGGGCGGCGCAGCGGGTTGAAGCCGGTCACCAGCGCGGTCGCCACCAGCACCAGCGCACCACCGGCAAAGATGCCCGACGACAGCGTCTCGCCCAGGAACAGGTGACCCCAGGTCACGCCGAACACCGGGATCAGGAACGCCGGGCTGGTCGCCGCCACCGGCGAGACGTGGCGGATGATGCGCAGGTTCAGCCAGTAGGCCAGGCCCGAGGTCACCACCCCCATCACCAGCAGTGCGCCCATGGCCGTGGGCGTGAAATGCGCCTGCGGCAGACCCCAGATCCCGGCCGGCAGCAGCATCACGAATGCCGCGGCGCTGATGCCGGTCGCGATCGCCAGCGGCTGCATGTGTTCGGTCGCCTTCTTCATCAGCGGCGTCGAGACGCCGTAACACGCCGCGGCCGCGATGCAGGCCAGGGCCGCCATGAGCGTCTCGGCCGTCGGTGCCACCGGGCCGAGCTGCAGGATCAGCCCGACACCCACGAAGCCGATGACGCAGCCGATCAGCTTGCGGGCCGTGAGCGTGTCCTGCCCGAACCAGGCAGAAGCCAGGGTGCCGAACAGCACCACCGTCGTGTTGAGCAGGGCGCTGTAGCCGGCGGGCAGCCGCAGCGCCGCCCAGGCGTAGAGCAGGAAGGGCGCGGCCAGCGCGAGCAGGCCGAGCCGGAACAGCTCGCGCCAGTGCCGCCAGGGCCAGGGTTCGCGCAGCAACCACATCAGCACCGCGAGCGTGGCCGTGGCCAGCAGCACGCGACTGGTCGCCATCACGGGCGGCCCCAGCAGGGGACTGGCAATGCGCAGGAAGAGAAAGGAAGCGCCCCAGAGGGCAGAGAGGCCCACGAGCTGGGCGAAATGACGGGTTTGCACCGGAGGATTGTCGGGCAATTGGTCACGATTGCGGAGTGCATGCGCGACACGTTCGTGCATGGCGGGGGCGCTGCTGCAGCTCTGGACTCCTTCGTTCTGGCGTCCCGGAGTTCGGCTGCCTTGCCTCACCGCTTGTTGGCATACTTCCTCAAATGAAACATTGGTTTGCGAAGCGGTGGGAATGCTGGCTGTTCATGATCTACCTAGTTCTGGGTTTGGCCATCTACCGCCAATATGGTGTTTCTTGGGACGAACCCCTGTCTCGCCTGAACGGGCTGGTCAACCTCCGTTACGTGATCGAGTTCTTTTCGGGAGCGCTGCGCAGCGAGTTGCTGCAGCAAGTCCCCACCTTGGCGGACTGGCCAGATCGTGACTACGGCGTTGCATTTGAACTGCCCATGGCAGCGATCGAGCACTGGCTTGGGCTCAATGAGCAGCAGGTCTTCCGTCTGCGCCACCTGAGCACCTTTCTTGTGTTTTCCGGCGCTGTTGCAGCGATATACCGCTCGGTCTTCTCCGTTACCGGCAGTCGGGCAATCGGCGTGATGGCCGCCGCGATGCTGGTTCTTTCTCCGCGGATGTTTGCAGAGTCCTTCTACAACTCGAAGGACATCGTTTTCATGTCGGCTTGTGCGATCTCGATCTGGTCGATGGAGCGTTTTCTGAGGAACCGCTCTCTGGGCGCAGCGGTCCTGCATGGCCTCGTGTGTGCGTTTGCCATCGATATCCGGGTAATGGGAATCATCCTGCCGGCCTTGACCATGGGCGCATGGGGCGTCTTGCTGGTGCATCGGGAAGTGCGCCCTATGTCCTGGTGGAGGCTGATGGCGGCTTATGGCTTGGTGACGGTTCTGATGGTTTACGCCATGTTCCCGTACCTATGGGTGGACCCGCTACACAACTTTGCCCAGGTTTTTGCCAACATGTCCCGGTTTCGCTGGAACGGCGAAGTCCTGTACATGGGTGAGTCGATTTCTGCGCAACAGCTCCCTTGGCACTACATCCCGGTCTGGATCGGGGTCACCACGCCGCTGCCGTTTCTGGCGTTGTTCTTGGTGGGGGTAGGCTTGACGGTAGCAGGCGTGTTCAGCAGCCGTCGGCGTCTCTGGAGCAGCCATGAACAGATGATGGACCTGCTGTGCCTGCTGCTGCTCGCGGGGCCGGTATTGGCCGTGATTGCTCTGAAATCCGTGCTGTACGACGGGTGGAGGCAGCTGTATTTCGTGTACCCGGCGCTGGTCTTTTTGGCTGCTAGGGGCCTTGAGTGGCTGGGTACCATGCTGGGTGCCAGAGACCGCAGGCGCCTGGTGCTCTCGGGCTGCCTTGGGACATTCATCGTCTACCAGGGGGCGTGGATGGTTCGAGCCCATCCGCTGCAAAACGTGTACTTCAATGAACTGGTACGCACACCATGGAAAGACCAGTTTGACCTTGACTACTGGGGGCTGGGCAATCGCGAAGCGCTGGAGCGCATCCTGAAGGCAGACCACGATCCGTTTATCACGGTGGGGGTCGGGTCCAGAACCGAACTGGAGACATCACTGCCTCTGATTCCTAAGGTCCATCGGGACAGACTCTTCTTGGTCGATCCGGACGCGCCACCCATGTACATCGTGAACAACTACCGGCTGGTGCGCGACCGCAGCGACGCCCGGTGGCTCCAGGACCACGCGCTGTTCTGGCAGAAGAAGATCGGCGACCAGGTGATCCTCTCGGTCTACCGGCTGCGGGACCCGTCCAGGGCCACGCCCATGTCGCGATCGGACCGGCCCTACACGCCCGAAGAGATCCTGCAGCTCAGGCTGGAACTGGGCGGGCGCCGGGAGGTGCAGGGACGCAGCGAGGTGGACGTGACCCTGGTCAACGACTCCGGCATCCGCTTCTCCGCGCTGTCCGCCACCGGCAACCAGCTGGCGCTGACCTGGCGTTTCCTCGACGCGCAGGGCCATCCGGTCACGCCCTGGGACGGGCGCATGGACCTGCCGGTCGACGTGATGCCGCATTCGCGCCAGCGGCTCGTCATTGCGTTCGACCCAGGCGCCTACCTCGAAGGCCACCCCCTGCAGGTCGACGTGTTCCAGACCGGCCGCTTCTGGGCGCACGAAGCCGGTGCGCCGCTGGCGATCCTGCCGCCGGACCGCAAGACGGCCTCGCCCTGACCGAGCTCAGGCCGGCAACAGCAGTTTCAGCGCCAGGCCGGCGAGCGCGCAGGCGGCGATCACCGGGATCACCGGCTTCTTGAAACGCAGCAGGGCGACGCCCGCCGCGACCGCGATCAGCGCCGCCGCGACATCCATCGGCTGCCCGCGCCCGGCCGGCCAGAGCACGTGCAGGCCGAAGAACAGCGCCAGGTTGACGATGACGCCGACCACCGCGGCCGTGATGGCGGTCAGCGGGGCGGTGAAGCCCAGCTTGCCGTGGGTGGACTCGATCAGCGGCCCGCCGGCCAGGATGAAGATGAACGAGGGCAGGAAGGTGAACCAGGTCACCAGCGTGGCGGCCAGTGCGCCGGCCGCGAACGTCAGGTCCGGCCCCAGCAGCGCGTGGCCATAGCCACCCACGAAGGCCACGAAGGCCACCACCATGATCAGCGGGCCGGGCGTGGTCTCGCCCAGCGCCAGTCCGTCCATCATCTGCGTGGCGCTGAGCCAGCCGTGCTGCACCACCGCGCCCTGGTACACGTAGGGCAGCACCGCGTAGGCGCCGCCGAAGGTCAGCAGCGCCGCCTTGGTGAAGAACCAGCCCATCTGCGTGAAGGTGTGCGCCCAGCCGAACACCGCGCCGAGCAGGCCCATGGGCAGCGCCCAGAGCAGGCCGCCGGCCAGCAGCACCGCCGCCAGCCGCGGCCAGGCGAACCGCGCGTGGGGCGGGGTGGGCGTGTGGTCGTCGATCAGGGCTGGTGCGTGCGCTGCGGCACCGGCCTTGGCGCCGCCTCCATGGCCGCCGCCGGTGGCAAACGCCTTCGGCAGCAGCCGGCCGCCGACCACGCCCAGCAATGCCGCACCGAGCACGATCAGGGGGAAGGGCGCGTTCAGCGCGAAGATCGCCACGAAAGACGCCGCCGCGATGCCCCAGAGCCAGCCGTTCTTCAGCGCCCGCGAGCCGATGCGCCAGGCCGCCTGCACCACGATGGCCGTCACGGCCGGCTTGATGCCGTAGAACAGGCCGGCCACCAGCGGCTGGTCGCCGTGCGCCATGTAGACCCACGACAGGCCGATCAGCAGCAGCAGCGAGGGCAGCACGAACAGCGCGCCCGCCAGCACGCCGCCCCAGGTGCGGTGCATCAGCCAGCCGATGTAGGTAGCCAGCTGCTGCGCCTCCGGGCCCGGCAGCAGCATGCAGTAGTTCAGCGCGTGCAGGAAGCGTGTTTCCGAGATCCAGCGCTTGTCGTCGACCAGGTCGCGGTGCATCAGCGCGATCTGGCCGGCCGGACCGCCGAAGCTGATGAAGCCGAGCCTGAGCCAGTAGCGCAGGGCCTGGCCCAGGCTGACCGGGGCGGGTGTCGGTATGGGGGGGGTCATGCCGGGAAGTATCGCCCGGCGGTGAAGACCTGTGGCTCAGATCGGCACGCGCGTGCCCAGCTCGACCACGGCGTTGCCCGGCAGCCGGAAGAACTCCACCACGCCGCCCGCGTTCTGGCTCATGGTGGCGAACAGCTTCTCGCGCCAGTGCGCCATGCCTCCACCGGGCGAAGGCACCACGGTCTCGCGGCTGAGGAAGTAGGTGGTCTCGAACAGCGGAATCTGCAGCCCGTGCGAACGGGCCTGCTCCAGCGCCCTGGGCACGTCGGGCGTGTCCATGAAACCGTAGTGGACGCGCACCCGCCAGAAGCCGTGCCCCAGCGGCTGCACCTGCAGGCGTTGCCCGGCCGGCACCCAGGGTTCGTCGCGGAACTGCACCGAGAGGATCACGTTGCGTTCGTGCAGCACCTGGTTGTGCTTGAGGTTGTGCAGCAGCGCCTGTGGCACGGTGTCGGGGTCGGCCACGGCGTACACGGCGGTGCGCTGCGCGCGCTGGATGCTGGCCGGGTCCAGCGCATCCACAAAGTCGGTCAGCGACAGGCCGTCGCGCCGGATGCTGTCCATCAGCAGGGCGCGGCCGCGCCACCAGGTGCTCATCATCGCGAACAGCGCCAGGCCGAGCAGGATCGGGAACCAGCCGCCGTCGAAGAACTTGATGGCGCAACCCGCCACCAGCAGCGCGTCGATGGCGAGAAAGAAGACCGTCGCGCCCCAGGCCAGCGGCGCCGGCAGGCGCCAGCCCAGCCGCACCACGAAGAAGGTCAGCACGGTGGTGATCATCATGGTCAGCGTCACGGCGATGCCGTAGGCGCTGGCCAGCGCCGACGAACTGCCGAAGTGCAGCACCACCGCCACCACGCCCGCCAGCAGCGCCCAGTTCACGGCCGGCATGTAGATCTGGCCGATCTCGCGTGCGCTGGTGTAGCGCACCCGCATGCGCGGCAGGAAGCCCAGCTGCATCGCCTGCTTGGTCATCGAGTAGGCGCCGGAGATGACGGCCTGCGACGCGATGATGGCCGCCAGGGTCGCCAGCACCACCACGGGCAGCACCCAGGCGTCGGGGAACAGGCGGTAGAACGGGTTCTCGATGGCGGCCGGGTCGCCCATCAGCAGGGCGCCCTGGCCCAGGTAGTTCAGCGCCAGCCCGGGCAGCACCAGGCCGGTCCAGGCGATCTGGATCGGCTTGCGGCCGAAGTGGCCCATGTCGGCGTACAGGGCTTCGGCGCCGGTCAGCGCGAGCACCACAGCGCCCAGGGCGGCGAACACCTGCCAGCCGCGGCCCGACAGGAACGCCCAGGCGTGCACGGGGTTGAGCGCCGCGAGGATGGCCGGCTGCTGCGCGATCTGCCACAGGCCGATGGCGCCCAGCACGGCGAACCAGACCACGATCACCGGCCCGAAGAAACGGCCCACCCGGGCCGTGCCAAAGCGCTGCAGCAGGAACAGGCCGACCAGCACGAGCAGGGTGAGCGGCACCACATAGGGCCTGAGCACCGGGGTCAGCAGCTCCAGCCCTTCCATCGCGCCGAGCACCGAGATCGCGGGCGTGATCACGCTGTCGCCGTAGAACAGCGTGGCGCCGAACACGCCCAGCAGCAGGAGCGCCCGGCGCAGCGCCGGCCGGCCTTCGACGGCCCTGGCTGCCAGCGCGGTCAGCGCCAGGCCGCCGCCTTCGCCGTGGTTGTCGGCGCGCAGGATCAGGACCACGTACTTGAGCGTGACCACCAGCATCAGCGCCCAGAAGATGGTCGAGATGGCGCCGATCAGGTGCGGCGCGTCCAGCTGCACGCCGGTGTGCGGCGCGAAGATTTCCTTGACGGTGTAGAGCGGGCTGGTGCCGATGTCGCCGTAGACGACGCCGATGGCCGCGAGGGTGAGGGCGGCCAGTCCCTGGCGGCGGGTGTCGGTGCTGTCGTCTGGCGCTGCGCCGCTGACCGTGGAGATGGAGGGAGTGTGGGTGGACATGGGGGCCCCGGAAATGTCGAGGACGCCACGATGCCCGGGGGCGGATCAGGAACGCATAAGGGTCGCCGGCCAGCGGTGTCTCATGTTCAGGCGTCGGCGTCCGGCTCGGCGATGCGGTAGCCCACGCCGGGCTCGGTCAGCAGGTGCAACGGGTCGGCGCTGTCGGCCTCCAGCTTGGCGCGCAGCTGGCCCATGTACAGGCGCAGGTAGTGTGTCTGCTCGGTGTGTTCGGGCCCCCAGACGTCGGCCAACAGCTGCCGGTGCGTCACCACCTGGCCGGCCTGCCGCACCAGCCGCGCCAGCAGTTCGAACTCCGTCGGGGTCAGGTGCACCTCGCCGCCGTCGCGCCGCACGCGCCGCGTGCGCAGGTCGATGTCCAGCCCGCCGTGCCGGTACGAGAGCACCGCCGGCTGGCTGCGGTGGCCACGGTGCCGCAGCGCCACGCGCAGGCGGGCCAGCAGTTCGCCGATGCCGAAGGGCTTGACCAGGTAGTCGTCCGCGCCTTCGTCGAGCAGGCGGATCTTCTGGCCCTCGGCTTCGCGGGCCGAGATCACGATCACGGGGCAGTTCGAACTGCGGCGCAGCTCGGCCAGCAGCGACTGGCCGTCGCCGTCGGGCAGGCCCAGGTCCAGCAGCACCAGGTCCATGCCGGACGAGGTGCCGGCCTGGCGCAGCAGCGCCCGCGCATCGGCCAGGCTGGCGGCCGGCTGCACTTCGTAGCCTTCGACGCCCAGGGCTTCGCGCAGGGTGGCGCGCAGCTCGCGGTCGTCTTCCACCAGCAGGATGCGCAGGCTCATGGGGACGTGGCCTCCGGCGGTGGTGGTGTTTCAGCGCCCGGCGCCGGCTCGTGCAGCGGCAGGCGGAAGTCGAACCGGCAGCCCCCGTGCGGCCGGGCGCTCAGGCGCAGTTCGCCGCCGTGCGCACGGGCAATGGCGCGGCACACCGCCAGGCCCACGCCCGCGCCCTGGCGCGCGGCTTCGACGCCGGCCTGTGCCTGCCCGGCCTTGTCGCCGCGCTGGAACACGTCGAACACCCGCTCGCGCCAGGCCAGCGCGATGCCCGGCCCGCGGTCGCTCACACTCAGGCTCACATGGCCCTCCAGCAGCCGGGCCTGCACTTCCACCGGCGCCTCGGCCGGGCTGTACTTCAGCGCGTTGTCGACCAGGTTGTCCAGCAGCTGAGACACCAGCAGCGTGTCGCACCAGAGCAGGGGCAGTCCGGGTTCGACCCAGGCCTTGAGCCGCGCGCCGTGGCCGCGCCGGCGCGCGCGGCCCAGCACCGCGCCGACGATCTCTTCGGCCGATTCCCAGTCGCGGCGCAGCACCACGCCGGGTGCGTCCAGCCGCGCCAGCTGCAGGGTGTTGTCGGTCAACCGGCTCAGGCGCGTGGTTTCTTCCACGATGCCGGCCGCCAGCCGCTGGCGCTGGGCCGCGTCCAGCTTGTCGGCCTGGTCGTGCAGCGACGAGGCAGCGCCCATGATGGTCGCCAGCGGCGTGCGGTAGTCGTGCGAGATCGCGGCCAGCAGGGCGTTGCGCGTGGCCTGCAGCTGCGCCTGCTCGCGCGAGGCGCGGGCCTGCCGCTCGGTCAGCGAGCGCTGCAGCGCCTGGCCCATCTGGTCGCACAGGGCCTGCAGGTGTGCGCGCAGCGACAGCGCGTCGGCGGTCTGGCCCTGCGCCGGCAGCACCGCGGCACCCAGCGTGGCACCACGGCCGCGCAGCGGCAGGTACCAGTCGCGCAGATCGCCATAGCGGGCCGTGCCTTCGCCCATGGGACGGCCGTCGCGCATGCACAGCGCCAGCCCTTCGCGCTGTTCGCCGTTGGCCTGGCCCACGTGCAGCGTGGTGTCGTCTTCCGGCCGGGCGTTCAGGTCCTGCAGCACGGCCAGGGCGACATCGGCGCCGGTGGCCTCGGTCAGGGCGGTGTGCAGGGCGCTGGCGTGGGCAGCGGGGTCGGGCGCATCGCGCAGCGTGTCGCTCCAGGCGCGCAGCCGCGCTTCGCGCTCGGCCACCAGCCGGGCGCCTTCTGCCGTCTGGCGCAGGCGCACCACCAGGCCGGCAATGATCCAGTTGACCACCAGCATCGCCAGCAACAGCAGCGCGTGCTGCTGCAGGTCCACGCTGAAGGTGTGGCGCGGCGGCACGAAAGACCAGTTGAAGGCCAGCACCGCCACCGTGCTGGCCAGGGCGCTGGCCCAGCCGGGCCACCAGAGCGAGGCCACCACCGAGGTCAGCATCAGCAGCATGGCCTCGTTGGACAGGTCGAAGCGTCCGTCCAGCAGCAGCATCGCCGACCAGCCGGCCAGCCAGGTCAGCCAGGGCCACCAGCGCCGGCCCTGGGTCAGCGGCCGGGCGGTCTGCGGGGTGGAAGAGGAGGGGGCGGCGGGCAAGGTGGTGTCCATGACGGGGCAGCGTAGGACCGCCCCCATCAGGAAAGCATATGCCCTGCGGGCCGGCCCCGTTTCAGGAGGGGGCGCGGGTGCCGCGCATGGCACTGGCAATGTCGTGCTGTCCCAGCGCGTCCAGCCCGGCTGCCGCGCCTTCCAGGTCGCGCGCCTCGCGGTTCTGGCCCAGCTTGAACTTGCCCACCAGGCGCGTGATCTGGATCTCGACGCCCACGATCACCTGCAGCAGGCCGTTGATGAACTCGGGCGCCGAATCGCCCATGCGCCAGGGCCGCTCCTGCTGCGCGCGTTGTTCGTGTTCGCGCGTCAGGCGGCCGACCAGGCCGCGCACGAAGCGTTCGTCGTCGCGCACCCGCAGCACGCCGTGCGCGTGCACCACCTGGTAGTTCCAGGTCGGCACATGGCGGTGGTGTTCGGGCTTGCTCGGGTACCAGTTGGGCGAGATGTAGCCGTCCGCCGCCTGGAAGATCACCAGCACCTCGGTGTCGCCGGCCTGCTGCCACACCGGGTTGGCGCGCGCGACGTGGGCGCGCAGCAGGCCGTGCGGGCCCACGGTGGCGTCCAGCTCGAAGGGCAGGGGGTTGGCGTCCAGACCGTCCGGGCCGTGGGTGACCAGCTGGCCCAGCGGGTGGGTGGTGATCAGCGCGTGCAGCACCTCGGTGCGGTTCTCTTCAAAGTGGGTGGGGCGGTACATGGTGGTTCAGGGGTGGGTGCGCAAGGCGCGTTCTACCAGATCGGCCATCGCGTGGTCGGCGCCGTTGCCTCGGGCGCGCAGGCCGTCCACGGAGCCCTGCCGGTCAGCGGGCGCTTCGTCCTGGCTGGCCTTGAGCCTGCCTTCGATCTGGTCGATGGGGATCTCGATGCCGACGATGCCGCGCACCAGCCGCTGGATGAAGCCGGCCGGCGCATCGGCCACCCGCCACGGCGCGGGGCGCCCGGCCTCCTGTGCCCGGGTGAGCCGGTCCAGCAGGTCGAGCAGGCGCTCACCGTCTTCGATCACCCGTGCCACGCCGTGCACATGGGCGGCGGCATAGTTCCAGGTGGGCACAACGCGACCATGTTCGGCCTTGCCCGGGTACCAGCCCGGCGTGATGTAGGCCTGTGGCCCGAGGAACGTGACCACCGAAGTGGCCGCCGCATCCCAGGTGTGCCAGACCGTGTTGGCCCGGGCCACGTGGCCCAGCAGTGTGCCGTTGGGTCCCGCTCCGCGGTCCAGCACAAAGGGGATGTGGTTGGCGATCAGGCCCTCTGCACTGCGACACACCCAGGTGCCCAGCGGGTGGGCGTCGATGAGGTCGAACAGCGCCGCGCGGTCGTCGAGGCGGTGGCAGGGCGGCAGATACATGCGGGAGCCTCAGACGCCTTGCAGCACGTGGCGCAGCAGCAGGGCGGCCATGACCCACATGGTCAGACCGATCAGGCCGTCCAGCACCTGCCAGGCGCGGGGCTTGCGGAACAGCGGCGCCAGCCAGCGCGCGCCAAACCCCAGGCCGCAGAACCAGACCAGGCTGGCCATGCTCGATCCGGCCACGAACCAGCCGCGCAGACCCGCCGGTTGCTGGGCGCCGATGCTGCCCATCAGCATCACCGTGTCCAGATACACGTGCGGGTTGAGAAGGGTGAACGCGGCGGCCTGCGCCAGCACCGCGCCCCGGCTGAGGCCATCACCGGCGGTTTCGGCCGACAGCTGGCTGGCGTGCCGCGCGCGCTGCAGGGCCTGCCAGCCGTACCAGGCCAGAAAACCCGCGCCCGCCAGCGCCAGCGCCTGGGCCAGACGCGGGCTTTCGCCCAGCGCCTGCGCCATGCCCAGCACGCCGGCGCTGATCAGCACCGCGTCCGCCAGCGCGCAGAACAGCACCACCGGCGCCACGTGCTCGCGCCGCAGGCCCTGGCGCAGCACGAAGGCGTTCTGCGCGCCGATGGCGACGATCAGGCCAAAACACAGCAGCAGGCCCTGGACAAAAGCGGGCACCACCTGGGCAAAAGAAAACGAAGTCATGCCCCGAGCTTGCCAGCGCCGGTGGATGAAGACAAACTGTCTTTCCTTCATCAGCTTTAGAAAAACTGAATCCATGCTCGACTACGCCGCCCTCAATGCCCTGGCCGCCGTGGTGCGCGAAGGCAGCTTCGACCGTGCGGCCCGCGCGCTGCACGTCACGCCCTCGGCGATCTCGCAGCGCATCCGCCTGCTGGAAGAGCGCGCGGGCTGCGCGCTGGTGGTGCGCGGCCAGCCCTGCACCCCCACCGACACCGGCCGCCGCATGTGCCAGCACATGGACCGCGTGCGCCTGCTGGAACAGGAGCTCAGCGACGCGCTGCCCACCATGGCGCCCGAGGGCGGCGTGCGGGTGCGGCTGCCGGTGGCGGTGAACGCCGACAGTCTGGCGAGCTGGTTCGCGCCCGCGCTGGCTGCGTTTGCGGCCGAGGCGCCGGTGCTGGTGGAGCTGAGCGTGGACGACCAGGACCACACCGCCGAGTGGCTGCGCACCGGCGCCGTGCTGGCGGCCGTGACCAGCGCCGCGCGGCCTGCCACGGGCTGCAACAGCCAGCCGCTGGGCGTGATGCGCTACCTGGCCGCGGCCAGCCCGGCGTATGTGGCGCGCCACTTCAGCGGCGGTGTGGGTGCGGGCAGCCTGGCGCAGGCGCCCAGCCTGCTGTTCAACACCAAGGACGAACTGCAGGCCGGCTGGGTGCGCCGCCTGTGCCACCGGCATGTGGAGCTGCCGCGGCACACGCTGCCCTCGCCGCAGGCCTTCGTCACCGCCGCGCTGGCCGGCATGGGCTGGGGCATGTTTCCACAGGGCATGGTCGAGGACCTCCTGGCCGACGGCCGCCTGGTCGAACTGGTGCCCGGCACGCCGCTGGACGTGCCGCTGCACTGGCAGACCGCGCGGGCGGCGTCGGGTGTGCTGGACGGCTTGACGCGGCAGATCGTGGCGGCGGCGCGGTCTGCGCTCTTGCCCTTGTGACCGGCTTCAGCCCAGCCAGGCCTTCACGCGGCCCGACAGCGCTTCGGTGCTGATGCCGTAGCGGTCGTGCAGCGTGGGCAGCGCACCCGCGTCGAGGTAGGCATCGGGCAGGCCGGCGAGGCGGAAGCGCGCGGGCGCCACGCCGTTCTGCAGCAGCGCGCTGGCCACGGCTTCACCCAGGCCGCCGACCACCGAATGGTTCTCGGCCACCACCACCAGGCGCGGCCTGGATTGCACCTCGGCCAGGATGGTCGCCACGTCCAGTGGCTTGATGGTCGGGCAGTGCAGCACGGCCACGCCTACCTTGTCGGCCTTGAGTGCCTGGGCCACTTCCAGTGCGCGCATGGTCATGAAGCCGCTGGAGATGATGAGCACCTCGTCCCCATCCACCAGCCGCTTGGCCTTGCCGAGTTCGAACGCGTAGTCGTATTCGTCCAGCACCAGCGGCACGTTGCCGCGCAGCAGGCGCATGTAGACCGGGCCGTTGTGCGCGGCGATCTGCGGCACGGCCTGTTCGATGTCGAGCGCGTCACACGGGTCGACGATGGTCAGGCCGGGGATGCCGCGCATCATGGCGATGTCTTCGGTGGCCTGGTGGCTGGGGCCGTAGCCGGTGGTCAGGCCCGGCAGGGCGCAGCACATCTTGACGTTGAGGTTTTCCTCGGCGATCACCTGGTGGATGAAGTCGTAGGCGCGGCGCGTGCCGAACACCGCGTAGGTGGTGGCGAAGGGGATCAGGCCTTCCTTGGCCATACCGCCGGCCGCGCCCATCAAGAGCTGCTCGGCCATGCCCATCTGGTAGTAGCGCTCGGGATAGGCCTGGGCGAACAGGTGCAGGTCGGTGTACTTGCCCAGGTCGGCGGTCATGCCGACGATCTCGGGGCGGTTCGCGGCCAGTTCGACCAGGGCCTTGCCAAACGGCGCGGCCTTCACGCGCTGCCCTTCGCCCGCGATGGAGGCGATCATGGCCGAGGTGGTCAGGCGCGGTTTCTTTTCAACAACGGTGTTCATGCTGCGGCTCCTGCGGGGGCGGATTGGTCGAGGACGGCGAGGGCCTGTTGCCACTCGGGTGGATCGACGCGGATGAAGTGGTTCTTGTCGCGGGTTTCGAGGAAGGGCACGCCCTTGCCCATCAGCGTGTTGAACAGGATCACGCGCGGCTTGGCTTCCTTCAGGTGGCGTGCCGTGTCAAAGGCAGCCAGCACGGCGGCCATGTCGTTGCCGTCGATGCGCTGCACGTGCCAGCCAAACGCCAGCCACTTGTCGGCCAGTGGCTCGAAGCCCAGCACCTTGCTGCTGGGGCCGTCGGCCTGCTGGTTGTTGATGTCCACCAGGCAGATCAGGTTGTCGAGTTGGTGGTGGGCGGCCGACATCGCGGCTTCCCAGGTCGAGCCCTCGTCCAATTCGCCGTCGCTCATGCTGTTGTAGACGAAGGCCGGGTTCTTCTTCTGCTTCAGCCCCAGCGCCATGCCGACGCCGATCACCAGGCCCTGGCCCAGCGAACCGCCCGAGATTTCCATGCCCGGCGTGTACGTGGCCATGCCGCTCATGGGCAGGCGGCTGTCGTCGCTGCCGTAGGTTTCCAGCTCTTCCTCGGCAATGATCTTCGCTTCGATCAGCGCGGCGTAGTGGGCAATCGCGTAGTGGCCGTGCGAGAGCAGGAAGCGGTCGCGGCCTTCCCATTCGGGTTCCTCGGGGCGCAGGTTCAGGGCATGGCCATAGGCCACGGCCAGCACATCGGCCCAGCCCAGGGCCTGGCCGATGTAGCCCTGGCCCTGGACCTCGCCCATGCGCAGGGCGTAGCGGCGGATGCGGTGCGCGCAGGCGCGCAATGAACTCAGATCGGACATTTGCGTTCTCCAGTAGTGGGTCAAGCGGACGCCGCGGGACCGGCTTGGCCGGGCCGCTGGCGGCGCCCCCTTGAGGGGGAGCGCCGCAGGCGCGCAGGGGTGGTCAGTGAATCGTGAGCCAGGGCAGGTAGGCGAAGCCCAGCAGCAACCCGATGGCGACGATGTAGAAGGGGATCAGCTCCTTCACCACGTCACCGATGCGCACCTTGGCGATGGTGCTGGTGATGAACAGCGTGGTACCGATGGGCGGGTGGTAAAGCCCGATCGAGAGGTTCACGATCATCATGATGCCGAGCTGCACGGTGTCCATGCCCACGGCCGAAGCCAGCGGCACGAACATCGGGGTCAGCAGCAGCACGGCGGCCGGCAGGTCGATGAACATGCCGGTGGCCAGCATGATCAGGTTCATCGCCAGGATGATCAGCCAGGGCGACTGCAGGGTCTCGGTGGCGAAGCGGGTGAACGCGGCGGGCAGCTGTTCGTAGGTGACGACCCAGCCCACGATGCTCGACGCCATGATGATCAGCAGCACCACACCGGTGGAGATGCCGGCTTCCACGGCGGCGTGCTTGAGCTTGGCCAGGGTCAGGTCGCGGTAGACCAGGCCCGACACCACCAGCGCATACAGGGTCGACATCACGCTCACTTCGGTCGGCGTGGCGATGCCGAAGCGCAGGAACACGATGATCAGCACCGGCATCAGCAGGGCAGGACCGGCCTGCAGGAACTGCTGGCCGAAGGCGTGCCACTCGAACGGCGTGGTGTCGCGCGGGAAGTTGCGGCGGCGGCCCTGGATGTAGCAGACCAGCATGAAGCCGCCGCACATCAGCAGGCCCGGCAGGATGCCGGCCACGAACAGCGCGCCGATGGACGCACCCGACACCAGGGCGTAGACGATCATCGGGATCGAGGGCGGGATCAGGATGTCGATGGTGGCGGCGGCGGCCAGCGTGCCGGCCGCGAACGGCGCCGGGTAGCCCAGCTTCTTCAGCCAGGGGATCAGCATGGAGCCGATCGCCGAGGCATCGGCCACGGCCGAGCCCGACACACCGCCGAAGATGGTGGACGAGAGCACGCCCACCTGCGCCGGGCCGCCGTGCACGCGGCCAATCATCATGGACAGCAGGTTCACCAGGCTCTGGCCCAGCTTGCCGCTGACCATGAGCGCGCCGGTCAGCATGAAGAACGGAATGGCGATCAGCGGGAAGCTCTGCACCTGCGAGATCATCTGCTGCACCGCGAGGTCCACCGGGATGCGGCCGAGCATCAGCAGGGCACCGACCGAGGCCAGCACCAGGGCGTGGGCGATCGGGATCGACGCCAGCGCGGCGACGATGAACAGGCCAATGATGAGCGCGGTCATGTCGAGGCTCCTTCCAGGTCGGCATCCACGCCGGTGCTGCGCCACAGGGCGGGGATCTGGGTGAGGGTGACCACCGACAGCAGCACGAAGCCGGCCATCAGGCAGCCGACCGTGATCGAGCCGGGCACGTTGAGGATGGGCGTGCGCTCATCGGCCGCGATTTCCATCAGCGGCAGCGTGGCCCAGGTCAGGCCCAGGTACAGCGTCGCCACGATGACGGCGCCGCTGGCCAGCACCCAGCGGCGGGCGCTGCCCAGGCGCTGGGTCAGCAGCACCACCGCGATGTGCGAGCCGTGTTGCGCGGCCAGCACCACGCCGGACATGATGATCCAGGGGAACATCAGTTCGGGCAGCTCGGACGCCCAGGCCAGGCTGCTGCCCGAGGCGTAGCGCAGCACCACGTTGATGCTCAGGATGAGGAAGGTCAGCGTCAGCGTGGCGTACAGGACGAGCCGGCAAGCCAGCCCGATGCCGCGGTTGACCCAGTCGATACAGGTGTTCATGGCGTGATCCCGGCCGGTGCGCTCAGCGCGCAGCAGCGATGACCTTCTTCAGGTACGGGCCGATGGGCGTAGCCAGCCACTTGTCGTCCACCGCCGAGGTGGCCTTGGCGAACGCGGCCTTGTCCACGTTGGTCACCTGCACGCCCTTGGCCTTGAGTTCGGCCAGCAGCTTGTCGTCGGCCTCCTGCGACATCTTGCGTTGCAGTGCGGTGGCTTCGGCAGCCGCTTCGGTGACGGCCTTGCGGTCGGCGTCGGACAGTTTGTCCCAGGTGCGTTTGCTCATCAGGAAGGGCGTCATCTGGAACATGTGGCTGGTCAGTGCCAGGTGCTTCTGGACTTCGTAGAGCTTGCTGGCGTGGATGTTGACCAGCGGGTTCTCCTGGCCGTCCACCACGCCCTGCTGCAGGGCGACGTACAGCTCGGCGAACTTGATCTGCTGCGCGTCCGCACCCAGCGCCTGCATGATGTCCACCAGCACGGCGTCGGGCGGGGTGCGCATCTTCAGGCCTTTCATGTCCTCGACCTTGGTGATCGGGCGCTTGCTGTTGGTCATGTGGCGGATGCCGTTGTCCCAGTAGCCCAGCACGACCATGCCCTTGTCGGCCGTCTTCTGCGCCAGCTCCTGGCCCAGCGGGCCGTCCAGCAACTTGAAGGCCTGGGCGGGCGTGGAGAACATGAAGGGCATGCCGTAGGCCGCGTACTCGGGCACGGCGGCCGACAGCGCGCCCTGCGAGTTGGCCGACATGTCGAGCGCGCCGGTGCGCAGCGCGGTCACCATGGCGGCGTCGTCACCCAGCTGGGCCGAGGGCGCGACCTGCACCTCGATGCGGCCGGCCGTCTTGGCCTTGAGCACGTCGGCGAACTTCACGGCGGCCTCGTGGCGCGGGTTGCCCGGCGCGGCGCCGTGACCCAGTGTCAGCTTCATGGCCTGGGCCTGTGCGGCCAGGGGCAGGGCAGCGGCCAGCGCGGCCACGGCAAACAGGGTGCGGGTGAAGGTCTTGCGTTGCATGGTCTTGTCTCCGGAGGATGTGGGTGATGGTGAAGGGTCACAGTGCGCCGCGCGATGCGATCCCGTCGGGGATGCCGCCGATCTGGCTTGGCCAGTCGGCAGGCATCGCCCCCTGGGGGGTGACGCCGCAGGCGGCGCGGGGGGTCAATGAATGAGCATGCCGCCGTTCACGTCGAGCGTGATGCCGGTGCAGTAGGTCGAGAGCGGGCTGGCCAGGAACACGCAGGCGCCGGCGATGTCGTCGGCGCGGCCCAGGCGGGCCAGCGGAATCGTCTCGGCGATCTCGGCCTTCTTCTCTTCGGTCAGCTTGCCCTTGATGATGTCGGTGCCGATCAGGCCGGGCGTGATGCAGTTGACGCGGATGCTCTCGGGGCCGAACTCGCGCGCCATGGCGCGGGCCAGGCCCAGCACGCCGGCCTTCGCGGCCGAGTAGTGCGGGCCGCCCAGGATGCCGCCGCCGCGCTGCGCCGACACGGAAGAGATGCAGACGATGGAGCCGGCCTGCTGGGCGCGCATGGCGGGCAGCACGGCCTGCGACATGTAGAGCGTGCCGCGCAGGCTCACGTCGAGGATGCGGTCGTAGTCGGCGCCGGTGATCTCCAGCGTCTTCACCGGCTGGGTGATGCCGGCGTTGTTGACCAGCGTGTCGATGCGGCCGAAGGCCTTGAGCACCGCGGCGGCGGCGGCGTCGCACGAGGCCTTGTCGGTCACGTCGGCCACCAGGCCGATGGCGCCGTGGCCGATCTGCGCGGCTGCAGCGGCCGGGTCGGCGCGTTCCAGGTCGAGGATGGCGACCTTGGCGCCCTGCGCGGCCATGAGGCGGGCGGTGGCGAAGCCCAGGCCATTGACGCCGGCACCGCCGGTGATGATGGCCACGTTGTCCTTGAGCAGCATGTGTCTTGTCTCCAGTGGGTTGAACAGTTCTGGGAGCGGATTCTGAAAGCCGTCCATGCTGATGACAAGCGATAAAAGGTCAGCGTAAGATGACAGATCGTCACTCAACGTCAGGGTTCACCCCATGGCCGCTTTGCCCCCCATCGCCAACCTGCAGGCCTTCGAGGCCGTGGCGCGCCGCCGCAGCTTTGCGCTGGCCGCGGCCGAGCTGCACCTCACCGCCTCGGCCATCAGCCACCAGGTCTCGCGGCTCGAATCGCACCTGGGCATTCGCCTGTTCGAGCGCAGCGCGCATGGTGTGCGCCTGAGCCCGGCGGGCGAGCACTACCTGCTGCATGTGGGCGCCGCGCTGAATGCGATCACCACCGCCACCGACGACCTGCGCCAGGGCATCCGCAACAGTCTCTATGTGCACTCGGCGCCCAGCATCGCCAGCCTCTGGCTGATGCCGCGGCTGCACCGCTTTGCGCAGGCCTATCCGGACATTTCGCTCAACCTCTCGGCCGCACACACGCCCAGCGACTTCTCACTGGGCCAGTCCGACATCGACATCCGCTATGGCATCCCGCAGTGGGGCGATCTGGTGGTCGAGCCGCTGTTCGAAGAAGCCATCCTGCCGCTGGCCAGCCCGGCCTTCATCAAGGCGCACAAGCTCAAGCGGGTCGAGCAGTTGCTGGAGGTGCCGCTGATCCAGAGCAATGTGAGCATCGTGCAGTGGTCCGACTGGTTCGGCCGCTTCACGGCGCTGCGCGCACCCGACCGGTTTCCGGTGCGCTTCGACCGTGCGCAGATGTCGCTGGACGCGGCCACGCAAGGCCTGGGCGTGGCGCTGGAAAGCGCGATGAACGCGGGTGGCCACCTGGCCGAGGGCAAGCTCAAGGCGCCGTTCGGCATGGAACGGGCCGTGCGCGTCAAGGCGCACTTCGCCGTCTACCCCGAACGCCACGCCAAGCGGCCGGCGGTGGAGGCATTCCTCTCGTGGCTGCACGGCGAGGCGGCGAAGACCTGACCCCGACTCTTTGAGGGCAACCGGATCCCCTGTTGACGAAGGTTTCTTTGGAAACTAAACTGGAAAAAGTTTCCGTGGAAACATAATGACCAACCCAAAAGCCAGCGTCTCCACCTCCCCGCTCGAAGCCCACCTTGGCTTCTGGCTGCGCTTCGTCTCCAATCACGTGTCCCAGCGGTTCCGGCAGCAGCTGGAGGCGCAGGGCGTGACCGTCACCGAATGGGTGGCCTTGCGCACGCTGCTGGCGCAGGGGCAGGGGAGCCATGCCAGCCTGATCGACGCGCTGGGCATGACCAAGGGCGCCGCCTCCAAGGTCATCAGCCGGCTGGAGGAGAAAGGCCTGGCGCAGCGGCAATGGGCCGAGGGCAGCGCGCGCGGGCAACTGCTGGTGCTGACCACCAAAGGCCGGGCGCTGGTCCCGAAGCTGGCCCGGCTGGCCGACGCCAACGACGAGCACTTCTTCGGCCACCTGCCGGCGGCCGAGCGCCAGGCGTTGGTGGATGCGATGCAGGCCCTGGTGCAACACCACCAGCTCAAACAGATTCCATCCGAGTGACCCCGCCATGCAAGACAGCACGCAGCACACCATCCGTTCCACCTTCGACGCATCCAACGAGGGCCGCATCCACTTCGGCCAGGTCATCGGCCAGCTCGTGGCCGCCGGCGTCGAGTCCTACCACGTGGACTACCGCTGCGGGCGGTCGACCTATTTCCTGCCCGACGGCGAAACCATGGACCTGCCTTTCGAGCCGCCTGCCGGGGGCATCGCCGACGCCTTCGACGGCGACGCGGTGCGCGCGGCCATCCGCGGCGCCCAGCGGGGCGAAGTGATGTTTCCCGAGTTCAAGACGCTCACGCAGCAGGCCGGTTGCGCCGGCTACACGGTCTGGATCGCGGGCCGGCACGTCACGTACTTTGGCCGCCGCGGCGAGACACACATCGAGCGCTTTCCCGACTGATCGGGGTCAATCTGCGCGGTTTCTGACGCATGTCATCGCGGAAGCCAGTGTCTGCGCGAACATAGAGGAATGGCCGCTTCAGATTTCGTTTCCCGATCCAGCGCTCCTGCCGTCTTCACCGCCCGCGCCCTGACCAAGACCTACGGTGAGGGCGACACGGCGGTGCACGCCCTGCGCGGCGTCGATCTGGACATCGTGCGCGGCGAGTTCGTGGTGCTGCTCGGCGCCTCGGGCAGCGGCAAGTCTACGCTGCTCAACATCCTGGGCGGACTGGACACGGCGACCAGCGGTTCGGCGCAGTGGACACACGATGGCGCCGTGCACGAACTCATCGGTGCGGGCGACGCCGAGCTGACGCGCTACCGGCGCGAACACGTGGGCTTCGTGTTCCAGTTCTACAACCTGATCCCCAGCCTGACCGCCGAAGAGAACGTGGCGCTGGTGACCGATCTGGCCGAGCATCCGATGGACCCCGCCGATGCGCTGGCGCTGGTCGGGCTGGCCGAGCGGCGGCGGCATTTCGTGTCGCAGCTCTCGGGCGGCGAGCAGCAGCGGGTCGCGATCGCGCGGGCGATCGCCAAGCGGCCCGAGGTGCTGCTGTGCGACGAGCCCACCGGTGCGCTGGACTGCGCGACCGGCGTGATGGTGCTGCAGGCGATCGAACGGGTGAACCGCGAGCTGGGCACGACCACGGTGGTCATCACGCACAACGCGCCGATCGCGGAGATCGCCGACCGCGTGCTGCGGCTGGCCGACGGCCGCATCGTCGAGAGTCGCCGCAACGCGCACAAGCAGCCGGCCTCGGCGCTGAGCTGGTGAGGCGGGACATGACCGCAGGCCGAAGGGTGCCCACATGACCGCGCTGCACACCAAGCTCTGGCGCGACCTGACGCGGCTGCGTGCGCAGGTGCTGACCATCGCGATGGTGGTGGCAATCGGTGTCTCGGGTTTCGTCGGCATGTTCGCGGTGCACGAATCGCTCAAGGCCTCGCGCGACGCCTTCTACCGCGACAACCGGCTGGCCGACGTGTTCGTCGGCGTCAAGCGCGCGCCGGTGCACCTGCGCGAGCGCCTGGCCGCGCTCGACGGTGTGGCCGAGGTGAAGCTGGACGTGGTGTTCGACGCGCAGGTCGACCTGCCGGGCGTGGTGCCGCCGGTGACCGGCCGCTTCATCGGCCTGGACCTGTCGGCGGTGCACGCCGGGCGGCAGGGCCTGAACGCGCTGACGCTCAAGCGCGGACGCTGGCCCGAGCGCGGCAGCGAGCTCGAAGCGCTGGTCAGCGACCGGTTCGCCGCGGCCCGCCAGCTCCACCCTGGCGACACGGTGCACGCCATCCTCAACGGCCAGCGCGAACGCATCCGCCTGGTCGGCACGGCGGTGACGCCCGAATACGTGTTCGCCTCGCAGGGCGGGGCGCCCGACGACTCGGCCTTCGGCATCTGGTGGATCGACGGCGCGCGCCTGACCGGGCAGTTCGACATGCAGGGCGCCTTCAACCAGGCGGCGCTGAGCCTGCACGCGGGCATGCCGGTCACGGCCGTGCGGAGCCAGGTCGACCGCCTGCTCGCCCCCTATGGCAGTGTCGGCGCGGTGGGCCGCGACGGCCAGCTCTCGGCCAAGATCGTCGACGACGAACTCTCGTCGCTCAAGGTCATGGGCACGGTGCTGCCGGCGATCTTCCTCGCGGTCGCGATGTTCATCCTCAACGTCGTGCTCAGCCGCCAGGTCGCGACGCAGCGCAGCCAGATCGCCGCGCTCAAGGCGCTGGGGTATGGCGACGGCGCCATCGCCTGGCACTACATCCAGCTCGCGCTGGTGATCGCGGGGCTGGGCGTGGTGTCCGGGCTGCTGCTGAGCGAGCTGATCGGGCGCGGCATGCTCAGCCTCTACGACGAGGTGTTCCGCTTCAACGGCCTGGCCTACGCGATGAGCCCCTGGCTGGTGCTGGCCTCGGCGCTGATCGCCGGGCTCGCGGCCGCCGCCGGCACCTGGACCGCGATCCACGCCGTGGTGCGGCTGCGGCCCGCGCAGGCCATGATGCCGCCCACGCCGCCGGCCTATTCGAAGACCCTGGTCGAACGCCTGGGCCTGGGCCGCTTCCTCACGACCGGCGCGCGCATGGTGGTGCGCCAGCTGGAGCGCCGCCCGCTGCGCGCGGCATTCACCGTGACAGGCATCGCGCTGGCGGTCGCGCTGCAGATCTCGGGCGCCTTCTGGCTCGACGCGATCGCCGTCATCGTGGATGTGCAGTTCCGCCAGGTGCAGCAGGGCGACGTGCTGGTCAACTTCCGCCGGCCGGTGCCGCCCACCGTGGTGCAGGACCTGCGGCGCCTGCCCGGCGTGCTCGACGCCGAGCCCTACCGCACCGAGCCGGTCAAGGTCTCGCTGCGCGGGCGCAGCGAAGACACGGCGCTCAGCGGCTACCTTGGCGACGCGCGGCTGCTGCGCGTGGTGGACGAACAGCGTGGCGCCGTCGCCATGCCGGCACACGGTGTGGTGCTCTCGGCCCTGCTGGCCGAGGCGCTGGGCGCCCGGGTGGGCGACCATGTGCAGATCGGGTTCCGGCTCTGGAACCGGCGGCAGGTCGATGTCGAGGTGGTCGACATCGTGCACAGCATGTTCGGCAAGCTGCTCTACATGAACCTCGACGCGATGAACCGGCTGGCGGGCGACGGCGATGGCGTGGCCGACGCGGCGCTGCAGGTCGACCCGGCGGCGATGGACCGTTTCTGGGCCGCGGTGAAGGCCGCGCCCACCATCAGCTCGGTGTTCGACAAGGCCGGTTCCATGGAGGCCTTCAACCAGCGCACCTCGCGCAACATGGGCGTGTTCAGCGGCATCCTCACGCTGTTCGCGATCGCGATGGCGGTCGGCATCATCTACAACGCGGCGCGCATCTCGCTCTCCGAGCGCGCCTGGGAGCTGGCCAGCCTGCGCGTGCTGGGCATGACGCGGGCCGAGGTGTCGGTGCTGCTGCTGGCCGAACTCGGTGGTGAACTGCTGCTGGCACTGCCCCTGGGCGCGGGGCTCGGCTATCTGCTGGCCAGTGCCATGATGGCCCTGATGTCCAGCGACGCGATCGATTTTCCGGTGGTGATCGAGCCCTCGACCTATGCGTCGGCGGGGCTGATCGTGCTGGCCGCCGGGGTGGCCAGCGCGCTGCTGGTGCGCCGGCAGATCGACCGGCTCGACCTGGTTTCCGTCTTGAAGGTGCGTGAATGAAAACTACCAACTCCTGGAGCCCCGCCCGCCGCTGGGGCGTGGGTCTTGCGGCGCTGGGCGCCGTGGCTGTGCTGGTGTGGGCCGCCTACCGGCCACGTCCCGTCGACGTGGAGATGGCGCCCGTGGCCCAGGGCCGCTTCGAGCAGGTGATCGAAGAGGATGGCCAGCTGCGCCTGCAGCACCGCTATCTCGTCACCGCGCCCACCGCCGCGCAGTTGCAGCGGCCCGCGCTCAAGGTCGGCGACGTGGTGAAGGCCGGCGAGGTGGTGGCGGTGCTGGCCCCCGCCGCGCCCGGCATGATCGACGCGCGCACCCGCAGCGTGCTGCAGCAGCGCGTGGGCAGCGCCGAAGCCGCCACCGCCGCCGCCAGCGCCAACGTGCGCCGCCTGCAGGCCGCGCTGGCCCAGGCCACGCTCGAAGCCGAACGCTCCAGCCAGCTCGCCAAGGACAACTTCATCGCCCCGTCCGCCCGCGACCAGAGCCGCCTCGCCCGCGAAGCCGCGGCCCAGGCCCTCAAGGCCGGCCAGGCCGAACAGGCCGCCACCGAACACGCCCTGGGCGAAGCCCGCGCCGCGCTCGGTCGCGCCGAACCGTCGGGCCCTGCGCAGCAAGGACTGTGGTCGCTCAGGAGCCCGGTCGACGGTCGCGTCGTCAAGCTGCACAAGGAAAGTGCCGAACCCGTGACCGCGGGACAGGCGTTGCTCGAAATCGGCGACACCGGCGCGATGGAGGCCGTGATCGACGTGCTCTCCGGCGACGCGCCGCGCATCGCTGCAGGCGCCGCCGTGCAACTGGCCACTGGCCGCAACCAGCCGCCGCTGGCGGGGCAGGTCGCGCGCGTCGACCCGGTCGCTTTCACCAAGACCTCGGCCCTGGGCATCGAAGAACAGCGCGTCAACGTGACCGTCGCGCTCAAGGCGCCGCCCGAAGAGCTGCAGAAGCTGGGCGACGGCTTCCGTGTCGACGCGCGCATCACGGTGTCGGCGCAGGACGGCGCGTTGCTCGTGCCCTCGGCCGCGCTGGTGCGCCAGGGCGAAGGCTGGCAGGTGTTCGTGGTGGAGGGTGGCAAGGCCCGCGCGAGGACCGTGAGCTTCAGCGACCGCAACGCCGACAGCGCCTGGGTGAAGGACGGGCTGAAGGCGGGGGAGACGGTGATTCTTTATCCGGGGAGCGGGATGAAGGATGGGCAGCCGGTGAAGAGCAAGGAAAGTCGTTCATAGGATTTCTTTCCAACTTAACGAGATTGACGAAATTTCCAAAATTAACTAGACTCTGCGCACCTTGCTCCAGTACGCCATGACTGTTTCGTGGGACTGGTCACCGAAAGAGGTGTGATTTGGCTTCAGTCAACAAAGTCATCTTGGTTGGAAATTGCGGACGAGATCCGGAGATCCGTTACCTGCCTTCAGGCGCTTATGTGCGTTCTGGTCGGCTGAATGCGGCGGAGTACTTGGGGAGTCATTACGAAGATTTCTTAGCGTCGCTTTTGCCAGTTGGACAGGTCTCTTCCGACAAGGTGCTTTCGTCCACTCCGACTGCACTGAACAAAAGCGATTGCGGCCAGAACAGGGCAAGAAGAAGAATTCCGACCGCTCATTCCGGCTTCATCCGTTCAACCAGTTTTTTTGGCAGCAGCAAGGCCAACAAGCGTAACGCGCCATAACAGCGGGCATCAGTGAACGCACATGAACACTTTGACTTTTCCCCTCTCTGTTGCCCTTGAAACCCCAACCCGCCGTACCGTATCCGTCGACCCCTACGCCAGCGAAGCGCAGACCGATGCGTTGCTGCGCTCGGGCGCGGCCTACCGGCGCGAGCGCATGCAGGCGGCCGACATGGTCACCACCGACGAAGCCGCCGAACTGGCGGGCACCTCGCGCGTGACCATCAACGCCTGGATCAAGGCGGGTCGCTGCATCGGTGTCTCGCACCTGCGGCGCGGCTTCAAGCTGCCGCGCTGGCAGTTCGAGCCGTTCGTGTTCCCGCACCTCCAGCCGCTGTCGCAGGCGCTGGGCACCACCGACGGCTGGCCGCTGCTGGCCTTCCTGGAAAGCCCGCACCCGGCGCTGGACGGCCAGACGCCCCGTGTGGCGCTGGAGCAGGGTGTGGACGCGAAGCGCGTGCTGGGTCTGGCGACCGCAGAGGGACATTGATGCCCCCTGCCCATGAACCTCAAAGAACTCAAACCACCGCTGATTGAGCTGCCCGCCGGGCAGACGTTTTTCCGGGTCCAGTTGCTGCGTGCGCGACCCGGCACGGTCAAGACCAACGGGCTCTTGTTGCCACCGGCTGGTGTGTTGTCGGGGCGTTTCTGTCTGTCCGATCAGGTCACCGCGTACCTGGCCGACAGTGCGGACACCGCGCTGTTCGAGTCGCTGTTCCGTCGGGAAACCACGAGCCGAAGCCTGGGTGATCTGCGCCAGCGGGCCTTGCTGCAATTCACCACGGCCCAGCGGCTGCGGCTGGTGGACCTGCGCCCGCTGGCGGAGCCGTACCCGCTGCTGCTGAGCCTGCGTATCGAGCAGACGCAGGCGCTGGCGCTCGACTGCATCAAGGCGGGCCACCAGGGTCTGATCTATGCCTCGACGCAGTACCTGCAGCACGCCTGTGTCTGCCTGTTCCCGGAGGGCATTGCGGCCTTGAAGCGGCAGCACCAGTGGCCGCTGGTCAAACCGGGCACGCGCCAGTTGCTGCACGCGGTGGTGGACGCCGCGCGGCGCTCGGGCGTGCCGTTGCTGGCGGACGAGCCGGCCTGACGGGCGAGGGCGATCAGCCCTGCCGCGCCGCCTCGATCGCGGCGATGTCGATCTTGGTCATCTGCATCATCGCGTTGAACGCGCGCTTGGCCGCAGCGCGGTCGGGGTCGGTGATGGCGGCGGTCAGGGCGCGCGGCGTGATCTGCCACGACAGGCCCCACTGGTCTTTGCACCAGCCGCAGGCGCTCGCTTCGCCACCGTGGTCGATGATGGCGTTCCACAGGCGGTCGGTCTCGGCCTGGTCGTCGGTGGCGATCTGGAACGAGAAGGCCATGCCGTGTGGCACGCCCGGGCCGCCGTTCAGACCGAGGCAGGGGATGCCGGCCACGGTGAACTCGACGGTCAGCACGTCACCCTGTTGGCCGGCGGGGTAATCACCGGGCGCGCGCATGATCGCGCCCACCGCGCTGTCGGGGAAGGTCTCGGCATAGAACCGCGCGGCTTCTTCGGCGGTGCCGTTGAACCAGAGGCAGATGGTGTTTTTGACGGGCAGAGTGGTCTCCTGGACGGGGGAGACCACGATGGCCGAATGCGCGCCACCTGTGGCGGGAACCATGCCCCGCAGATCAGGCGGCCGGCGCTTCTGCGCGCTTGCGCCCGGCCAGCAGCCTCAAGCCCAGCGGAACCACCAGCATCAGCACGGCCGAGGTCCAGAGGCCGATGGAGATCGGGCTTTCGACCAGGATGCCCGCGTCGCCGTTGCTGATGGACAGGGCGCGGCGCAGGTTCTGTTCCATCATGTCGCCCAGCACGAAGCCCAGGATCAGTGGCGCCATCGGGATGCCCTGCTTGCGCAGCAGGTAGGCGGCAAAGCCCAGCGCGGTCATCAGCACCAGGTCGAAGGTGGTGGCGTGCACCGCGTACACGCCCACGCTGCTGACGGCCACGATGCCGGGCACCAGCAGCCAGTTGGGCACGCTCAGCACCTTGGTGAACACACCCACCAGCGGGATGTTCATCACCAGCAGGATGACGTTGGCCAGGAACAGCGAGGCGATCAGGCCCCACACCAGGGTGGGCTGCTGGGTGAAGAGCGCCGGGCCGGGCGTGATGTTGTAGAGCGAGAGCGCACCCACCATCACCGCCGTGGTGCCCGAGCCGGGCACGCCCAGCGTGAGCATGGGCACGAAGGAGCCGGTGGCGGCCGAGTTGTTGGCCGCTTCGGGCGCGGCCACGCCGCGGATGTCGCCCTTGCCGAAGCTGCCCTCGGTGTCGGTCAGGCTTTTTTCCATCGAGTACGTCATGGCGCTGGCGATGGTGGCGCCCGCGCCGGGCAGCACGCCCACGCCGAAGCCCACCACGCTGGAGCGCAGCGTGCCCCACCAGGTGGCCTTGAGCTCATTCCAGTTGAACAGCATGCGCCCGGTCTGCGTCACCAGGCCGGCATTGCTGTGGTGCTCCTGCAGCATCAGCAGCAGCTCGCTGATGGAGAACACGCCGATGACCACCACCACGAACTGGATGCCGTCGGAGAGGTGGATGTCGCCGCCGGTGAAGCGGTAGACGCCGGAGTTGGAGTCCAGGCCCACGCAGGACATCGAGAGGCCGATGATCGCCGCCAGCCCGGCCTTGACCGGCGCGTCGCCCATCAGCCCGGCGATGCAGGCGAAGGCAAAACACATGAGCGCGAAGTACTCGGCCGGCCCGAACGACAGCGCCCAGCCCGCCAGCAGCGGCGCGAACAGCACGATGCCGATGGTGGCGATCAGCGAGCCCACGAAGGAGCTCCAGGCCGAGATCGACAGCGCCACGCCGCCCAGGCCCTGGCGCGCCATGGGGTAACCGTCGAGCGCGGTCATGATGGCGCCCGCGTCGCCCGGCACGTTGAGCAGGATGGAGGAGATGCGGCCGCCGTACTCGCAGCCGATGTACACGGCCGCCAGCAGGATCAGCGAGGTCTCGGGTGGCAGCTTCATGGCAAAGGCCAGCGGCATGAGGATGGCCACGCCGTTGATCGGGCCCAGACCGGGGAGCAGGCCGACGATGGTGCCGATGAAGCAGCCGACGGCGGCGATCAGCAGGTTGGTTGGGCTCAGCGCGACGCCGAAGCCCATCATCAGGTGTTGCAGGGTGTCCATGTCAGCTTCCTCCGAGCAGGGCGGCCAGCGGTCCGGCGGGCAGGATCACGTCCAGCAGCTTGTCGAACATCAGGTAGAGCACGAGGCCCAGCGCGGCGCCGCCGGCCAGGACCTGTTTCCAGCTGCCGCCGAAGGCCATGCCCACCGGCACCGACATGAGGGCGGTGGCCAGCACAAAGCCCAGCCACTGGAACAGCAGCGCATAGCCCAGCACCGCTGCGGCGCACAGGGCCGTGGGCTTCCAGGGCACGCCGCGGTAGGCTTCGGCGCCGGTACTGGGCTTGAACACCAGCCAGAGGCCCGACAGCGCCAGGCCGCTGGCCAGCAGCAGCGGGAAGGCGCGCGGGCCCACAGGTTCGTAAGAGATGGCAGCGGCGTAGTCTTGCGCGGCCCAGGCCATGGCGGCGGACGCGACAACACACACCGCGCCGAGGGCGCGGTCACTCATGGGGGACTCCTGAAGGGTGTGCGCAGGGCCCGATCAGGCCCTGGCGGATCAATTGGCGGGGGTGACGTTCAGGCCGAACTCGAGCGCCAGCTTGCGGTAGGCGGTCACCTGCTTCTTGACGTAGGCGTCCAGCGGCGCACCGGTCATCGCCATGGGAAACAGGCCGCGCTCGTTGCGCAGCTTGTCGTAGGCGGGCGTGGCCAGCAGCTTGGTGAAGGTGTCGGCCCAGACCTTGTAGTCGGCGTCGCTGACCTTGGGGCCGACGTAGAAGCCGCGCACGATGGGCCAGTCCACGTCGTAGCCCTGTTCGGTGGCGGTGGGAATGTTCGCCATGTCGCCGGGCAGGCGCTTGTCGTTCATCACCGCCAGGATGCGCACCTTGGACCCGGCCTTGATCTGCTGCTGGGTCTCGGCCGCGTCGCCGGTGAAGACGTGAATGTGACCACCCTGCAGCGCGGTCAGCGCCTCGCCACCGCCTTCAAAGGCCACGTAGCGCATGGTCTTGGGGTTCACGCCGCCGGCGCGCGCGGTGAGCGCGGCCTTCATCCAGTCCTGGCTGCCCACGGTGCCGCCCGCGCCCAGCACCACCTTGGTCGGGTCGGCCTTCATGGCGGCCATCACGTCCTTCAGGGTCTTGTAGGGCGAGTTCTCGGCCACCACCACTGCGCCGTAGTCGGTGCCGATGGCGGCCAGCCAGCGCACGTCGTTCTCGGTGTAGCGGCCGAACTTGCCCTGGGCCAGGTTCAGCAGCGAGCCGCCCGAGAAGGCGACGATGGCGTTGGCCGCGTCGGGCTTCTGCGCGATCACGGTGTTGTAGGCCACGGCGCCGATGCCGCCGGGCATGTAGGTCACGCGCATCGGGTCGGCGATGTATTTGCCGTCCTGCAGCGCGCTCTGCACCAGCTTGCAGGTCAGGTCGAACCCGCCGCCGGGCTTGGCGGGGGCGATGCACTCGGTCTTGTCCAGCGGGTTGGCGAAGGCGGTCAGGGCGGCGGTCGAGGCGGCGGCCAGGACGAATTTGACGCACAGGTTCATGAAAGTGTCTCCTCTGTGGGGTGGAACGCTCGCAACGGACTTGCTGCGATGGAGCCACTGTAGAAAACGGGCACTTTCAGCGCGCTTTCAGAAAATCGGGCCAAACATGCGGGTTAACCCGCAAGCCCGTCGGCCGCTGGTGGGGCGGGCAACCGCAGGCTCACGCTCAGCCCGCGGCCGTCCGGTCCGGCGCTCACGTGCATCGTTCCGCCGTGTCGCTGCGCCACGGTGCGCACGATGGCCAGCCCCAGGCCGGAGCCGGGCAGCGTGCCGCCACGGCCGCGGAAGAAGCGCTCGCCGGCGCGCGCCAGTTCGTCGGGCGGCACGCCGGGGCCGTCGTCCACCACCGCCCATTGCACCGCATCGTCGGCCAGACGGCGCAACACCAGCGTGACGTGGCAGCCGGGGCCGCCGTGCCGGATGGCGTTGTGCAGCAGGTTGGACAGGGCTTCGCGCAGCAGGTCGGGCTCTCCTTGCAGGGGCAGCGGGCCGTCGGGGGCATCCAGGCCCAGGTCGACCCCCTGTTCGCGCGCCTGCGCCCACCACTGGCGCACCAGGGCCTCGGACAGCGCCACCGCATCGAACGCCTGGCGCTGCGGCGGCGCGCTGTCGGCGCGGGCCAGTGACAGCATCTGGTTGGTCTGCCGGATGGTCTCGTCCAGTTGCTCGCGGATGGTGTCGAGCACCTGGCGCTGCGCGCCGGGGTCGGTCTCGCGCTGGGCAAAGGCCACCTGGGTGGCCAGCGTGGTCAGTGGCGTGCGCAGCTGGTGCGAAGCATCGTCGACGAAGCGGCGGCGCGCCTCGGCCTGCGCGCGGTTGCGCTCGATGTGGTGGTTGATGGCCTGCACCAGCGGGCGCACCTCGGCGGGTGCACCGCTGTCGTTCATGGGGGTCAGGTCCTGCGGGTCGCGCGCGTCCACCTCCTGCCGCAGCCGGTCCAGCGGGCGCATGGCCCAGGCGATGGCCAGGGCCAGCAAGGCGGTGGCCGCCAGCATCAGCAGCACATCGCGCGCCAGCGACTGCAGCACCAGCGCACGGCGGAAGTCATTGCGTGCCTCCAGCGTTTCGGCCACCTGGATCACCACGCGTTGCGGCCCTGTCTGGCCGGCCAGTGGCGGGTTCAGTTCACGCGCGTAGCTGCCCACGCGCACCGCCTGGCCCAGGTAGGCCCCTTCGTGGAACTGCGGCTGTCCGGTCTTCAGTGGCCGGGGCGGCGTGGGCAGGTCGGCGCTGCCGATTTCGACCAGCCCGTCTTCCGTGGCCACGCGGTAGAACACCTGGCCCTGCGCGGTCAGCTCGAAGAATTCGAGCATGCGGTAGGGCAGCTCCACGCCGATGCCGCCGCTGGCGGTGGAGATGCTGGAGTCGATCGACTTGACCGCCCCCAGCAAAGAGCGGTCGTAGGCCGCGTCGGCCGCTTCGCTGGCGGTGCGCCAGCCCAGCCAGAGCTCGCCCACAACCACTGCACTCAGTCCCGGCAGCAGCAGCACCAGCAGGAAGCGGCGGATGCTGGCGCGGGCCCAGCCGAGCAGGTTCACGGCGTGTTTTCGAGCTGGTAGCCCAGCCCGCGCAGGGTGGCGATGCGCACGGGCGTTTCCTCCAGCCGCTTGCGCAGGCGGTGGATCAGCACCTCGATGGCTTCGGGGTTCACGTCCTGTTCGTCGGAGAACACGCGCTCCAGCAGTTCGCGTTTGGACAGCGGCTCGCCCGGGTGCTGGATCAAGGCGCGCAGCACCGCGTGTTCGCGTGGGGTGAGGTTGAGCACCTCGTGCTGCAGGCGGAACTGCCTGGCCACGCTGTCGTAACTCAGCGGCCCGCAGGCAAAACGTGGGTGGTCCTGCCCGCGCGAGCGTCGGATCAGCGCGATCAGCCGCGCTTCGAGTTCGGCCACGTCGAAGGGTTTGGCCAGGAAATCGTCGGCGCCGCCATGCAGGCAGTTGACCCGCTCCATCAGCGAATCGCGGGCGGTGAGGATCAGCACCGGCAGGCGTTCGTCGGCCTCGCGCAGGTCTGACAACACGTCGTGCCCACCCAGGCCGGGCAGGCCCAGGTCGAGGATGAGCGCGTCATACTTCGTGGCCTTCAGGCTGCGGCGCACCAGCCGGCCGTCGTTCACCCAGTCGACCAGGAAGTCGTTCTGGCCCAGGGCCTTGACCAGCCAGGTGCCCAGTTCGGTTTCGTCTTCGGCGAGCAGGATGCGCATGGCGCAATTGTGAAACAGAAGCTGCCGAGCACATCTCAGCCCTGCCGCGCCGCCTCGATCGCGGCGATGTCGATCTTGGTCATCTGCATCATCGCGTTGAACGCGCGCTTGGCCGCAGCGCGGTCGGGGTCGGTGATGGCGGCGGTCAGGGCGCGCGGCGTGATCTGCCACGAGAGGCCCCACTGGTCCTTGCACCAGCCGCAGGCGCTGGCTTCGCCACCGTGGTCGATGATGGCGTTCCACAGGCGGTCGGTCTCGGCCTGGTCGTCGGTGGCGATCTGGAACGAGAAGGCCATGCCGTGTGGCACGCCCGGGCCGCCGTTCAGACCGAGGCAGGGGATGCCGGCCACGGTGAACTCGACGGTCAGCACGTCACCCTGTTGGCCGGCGGGGTAATCACCGGGCGCGCGCATGATCGCGCCCACCGCGCTGTCGGGGAAGGTCTCGGCATAGAACCGCGCGGCTTCTTCGGCGGTGCCGTTGAACCAGAGGCAGATGGTGTTTTTGGCGGGCATGGTGGTCTCCTGGGGTGGGGCGGCCACGATAGCCGGAAACGCCGGGTGGTGTGAAGGTGTGGCCCTGTCCGCCTCATTCGTGTCGTTCTGTAAGTGATGTTGTGGGCCACCGGGCACGGGAGTACGCTGCGTTCCCCCTCGCGGTCGGTGCTGGCCGGGGAGCCTGCTGATCGGCGGCGACGGGATTCGATGGCGTCAACAACACACAGGAGACGAACATGAAGAAGACCGGTACGGATGGTGGGCACCTGACGAGGGGGCGGTGGAGCGCGACGGCACTTGCCGCGATGCTGATGGTGGCTTGTGGCGGCGGTGGCGAGAGCGTCGACGACAAATCCGGCAACACGGCGACCAGCCTGTCGGCCGCAGGCACCTCCGCCAAGAGCAGTTCTGCAAGCTGCCTCAACCGGGTCAACAACACCTTCGAGAAACTGCTGGAGTGCGTCACGCTCGACGGCGTGCGGCGCCACCAGCAGGCCCTGCAGACCATTGCCGACGCGCACAACGGCATCCGCACCTCGGGCACGCCGGGCTACGAAGCCTCGGTGGCCTACGCAGCGCAGGTGCTGCGCGACGCCGGTTATCTGGTCACGGTCACGGACTTCCAGTTCCAGACCTTCATCACGCTGTCGGCCACCGTGCTGGAGCAGGTGGCACCCGGACCCGTGGGGCCGCTGGTCAACAACATCATGGAGTACTCGGGCAGCGGCGACGTGACGGCCACGGTGACGGCGCTGACGCCCCCGCCGGGTGACGGCACACCGGGCTGCGAGGCGGCCGACTTCGCCGGCTTTCCCGCCGGCAACATCGCGCTCATCAGCCGCGGCGGCTGCACCTTCGCCACCAAGGCCGCCAATGCACAGGCCGCCGGTGCCACGGGGGTCGTGATCTACAACAACACCGCCGGGGACCTCAACGGCACGCTGGGCGAGGCCTTCTCGCTGAACATCGGCGCCACCGGTATCACCCAGGCGCTGGGCCAGCAGCTGGCGGCGACGCCGGGTCTGGTGCTCCGGCTCAAGACCGACACCTTCCGTGGTCAGGCCACCACCAGCAACATCATTGCGGAATCGCGCACCGGCGATCCGAACAACGTGGTGATGGTCGGCGCGCACCTGGACTCGGTCAACGAAGGCCCGGGCATCAACGACAACGGCTCGGGCAGCGCGGCGATCCTGGAGACCGCGGTCCAGATGGCCAAGGTCAAGCCGCGCAACAAGCTGCGCTTCGCCCTGTGGGGGGCGGAAGAAGCCGGTCTGGTGGGATCGACGAACTACGTGACCGGGCTGAGCCAGGCCGAGAAGGACCGCATCGCGCTGTACCTGAACTTCGACATGATCGGTTCGCCCAACCATGTGTTCTTCGTCTACGACGGCGACGACTCGGACGCCACGGGCGAAGGCCCCGGCCCGGGCGGATCGGACCAGATCGAGAAGGCGTTCGAGGCCTTCTACACGCAGCGTGGCGTGCCGTTCAAGGGCACCGACTTCGACGGCCGTTCGGACTACCGGGCCTTCATCCAGAACATGATCCCGGCGGGCGGGCTGTTCACTGGCGCCGAAGGCATCAAGACCGCGGCCGAGGCCGCGTCCTGGGGCGGAACGGCGGGGCAACCCTACGACCCGTGTTACCACCAGGCCTGCGACACCTTCACCAACAACAACGACACGGCGCTCGACATCAACGCCGATGCCGTGGCCTATGCGACGCTGCTGTTCTCGATGAACACCTCGACGGTGAACGACCAGCGCGGCAAGGGCAACTTCCGCATGCCGGCGCTCAAGCCGATCCAGCCACCCAGGGCGCCGAACTGACGTGCGATCAGCCTGCTGCCGACTCCGCCGGCAGCAGCGCCCGCACCCGCGTGTGCGCGGTGGACACGTGGGCCCTGATCGCCTGGGCGGCCTGGTCGGCGTCGCCGCGGGCGATGGTGTCGAGGATGGTGGCGTGTTCGTCCCAGACCACCTGCGCGAGCTGCGGGTGGCGCAGCACCTCGCCCATCGCGCGGCGCAGGTGCTGCCAGTGGGACTGCATCGACTCGACGATCAGCGGGTTGCCGCTGGTCTCGTAGATCCAGGCGTGAAAGGCGAGGTCGGCGAGCAGGGCGGACTTGGGGTCGCTGGCGGTGCCGGTTTCGCGGCCCTGCGCGAGCAGCGCCCGTCCGCGCGCGAGCTGGGCCTTGGTCGCGCGCTGTGCGGCGAGCGAGGCGGCCAGCGGCTCCAGGGCCGAGCGCAGTTCGTAGATCGCGTCGAACCGGGCGCGGTCGACCGGGGCCACCTGCAGGCCGCGCCGGCCGTGTTCGACCAGAAAGCCTTGCTGCCGCAGCTGGCCCATCGCGGTCATGACCGGCTGGCGCGAGACCTGCAGCCGCAGCGCGAGGTCGTCCTGCGTCACGCGGTCGCCCGAGCCGAGCGCGCCGTTGCAGATCGCATCCAGGATCTGTTCGTAGACCTGTTCGACCAGGGTTTTCTGAGGGGTCAGTGAGAGGAGGGGCATCGGTTCCGGTCCGGGTCCCGGCATTGTTTCACACGGCCGCCCGGGGTCACTGGAACTTCAGGGCTTCGCTGAGCGAGCCGGGGCGCGGGGCATGGCGCGGGATCTTGGCGTGCAGCGCCTGGCATTCGCGGTAGGAGCGGGTGTCGCAGATCAGGAAGCGGAAGCTCCGGCGGTTGCCGGCGATCGGCTGGCGCAGCGTGATGCCGAGGTATTGCTTGAACTCGTGTTCCTGCCCCTCTTCGGTCCATTCGACCCGCTCCATGTCGTCCCAGGCGACGAACTGTTCCTGTGCGCCGGGTGTCTTGCCGAAGCGGCCCTCCGGCTTCCAGCGGAAGGTGATGCCGGCGTCGGCGATCGTGATGGAGGACATGCGGTGCCGCGTCGACAGGGCCGCCCGCAGGCTCATCAGCAGGCCGGCGGCGAGGACCGCGGCGCAAAGGCCGTAGAGGTCGCGGGCCGGGTAGGGGATCGCGCCCGGCCGGGCGAACTCGACCAGGGCGAAGGTGCTGGCGCCGGCCACCAGGCTCAGGCCCGACAGCAGCAGCACGGAGCGCGGCATCGGCTCCAGGAACAGCTCCCACTCGTAGACGATCTCGATGTCGCTGTTGACGATCCGGACCATGGGGGGCCTGCGCGGTCAGAGGTCGAGCACCAGCCGCGGACTCCGGGCGCGCGAGACGCAGACCGTCAGGCAGCGCGAGCGCTCCTCGTCGCTGAGGATGTAGTCCTGGTGGTCGACCTCGCCTTCCAGGTAGCTGACCTTGCAGGCGCCACACAGGCCCGAGAGGCAGGAGGTCGGCACGCGGTGGCCCGAGAGCTCGATGGCGCGCACGATGGTCTGCTCGGGCTGCACCTGCAGCGTCACGCCGCTGCGCGCGAGCCGGATCTCGAAGCTGCCTTCGGGTGCGGCGCGTGGCGTGGCCGGTTCGGGCACCTTGAAGTGTTCGCTGTGCACGCTGCCGGGTGCCCAGTGGGCGCTGGCGTCGGCGCAGGCCTTCATGAAGCCGGCCGGGCCGCAGTAATACAGGTGCGTGCCCTCGGCCGGTTGCCGCAGCAGGCCGGCGATGTCCAGGCCCTGCGCCGGGTCGCCGTGGTCGAAATGGAAGTGCAGCCGGCCTTCGTGCACGAGGCGGCGCAGCTCGTCGGCGAAGGCGGCGTTGCGCGCGCTGCGGGCGCAGTAGTGCAGCTCGAACGACCGGCTTTCGGCGGCCAGCGCATGGGCCATGGCCTTGAGCGGCGTGATGCCGATGCCGCCGGCCAGCAGCACGGCGTGGCGCTGCGTGGCCGGCTCGGCCAGGCGGAAGGCGTTGCGCGGGGCGCCGACGTTCAGGCGCTCGCCGACCCGCACCGTTTCGTGCATGGCTTTGGAGCCGCCGCGGCCCTTCGGGTCGCGCAGCACGCCCAGCACCCAGCGCGAGCGGTCCTTCGGATCACCGGCCAGCGAGTACGAGCGCACCAGGGCGCCGGGCAGGTGCACGTCGACGTGCGCGCCGGCCTCGGTGGCAGGCAGCGGCGCGCCGTCCGGGTCGGCCAGCTCGAAGGCGTGGATGCCCTCGGCCTCCATGCGGATGGCGCGGACCAGCAGCGGGCGCTGGGCCAGGGCGTCCACCTCGTCGGGCACGAGGCCGAGCGGCAGCGCCGCGTTCATGCGGCCCTCCGGGCCAGCACGTCCTGCTGCAGCGCTTCCATCTTCTGCTTGACGAAGGCGTCGCGCTCGGCGCCCTTGAGGCTGTCGGCCTCGGTGATGATGGTGACCACCTGACGGGCCAGGTGGCGGCGCAGCGTCACTTCCTCTTCCGTGGTGCGGCCCACCGGCAGGTCGAACACATTGCCCGAGCAGTAGGCGTTGGGCGCGCCGTGGCTGTCCCTGACCCACTGCGCGAACTGTTCCGGGCTGGCCTTGGGGTTGGCGCCGCGCACGGCGTCGCGCAGCAGCTTGCGGAACATGTACAGGCCGGCGTCGAACTTGGTCGGGTTCTCCAGCGCGTGGATCGCGATCGGGCGCTGGCTGATGATGGCCTCGTAGTCGCCGGGTGCGTACTGGCAGTCCTTGTAGTTGGGGCGGGCGCGGTGGTCGCTCGGGATCGGCGGCAGGTCTTCGAGCTTGTAGTCGCCAAAGCGCTCGGGCCGGCGCATGGCGACCTGGCCTTCGAGGAAGTCGATGGTCTCGTAGCCGACCATGCCCTTGTCGCCCACGCCGCGCGTGTCGATGCCCGGGCCCATGACGCGCCAGCCCAGCATCTTGCTGTGGGTGTCGTCCACCGGCACGGTCCAGCGGATCATGTGGAAGCGGCTGAACAGCTTCTTTTTCTTGCCGTCTTCCGAGGTGTAGGCGTGCAGGCTGAGGTTGGGCAGGATCTGCTGCTGCACGCGGATGAACATGTGGCCGTCGTCGGCGCGGCGGGCGCCGGCACAGGCCAGGGCCCGGCCGCCGTGCACCGGCACGAACTGCATGTCGGGCGGCACTTCCATCGACGCAGCGCCGACCTCGTCGAAGGTCGTGCCCTGGTAGTGCTCGCCGGTCACCTGGCGCTTGGCGTGCAGCGCCATGGTGTGGAAGTTGTCGGCGGCGTTGTCCTGCACCTGCAGCCAGTTGCAGTGCTGGAAGTTGGAGTAGGGCACCAGCTCGTCGCCGTCGGCGACGGTGAAGTTGCCTTCCCACTCGGGGAAGGGCGGCTCGGCATCCGGCGGGCCCATGTAGGCGAACACCAGGCCGTGGCGCTCGAAGGCCTTGTACGCGCCCTGGCGGATCGAGCAGCGGTAGCGCTCGCCTTCTTCGTGTTCGCCTTCGGGGAAGGGCACACGCAGGCAGCTGCCGTCGACGTCGAACTGCATGCCGTGGTAGCAGCAGGAGATGCCGTGCTGCTCGATCTTTCCGTATTCGAGCGAGGCGCCGCGGTGCACGCAGTGCGCGTGCAGCAGGCCGATGGCGCCGCTGCCGTCGCGAAAGCACACCAGCTCCTCGCCCAGGATCTTCAGGAAACGCGGCGTGTCGGTCAGCTCCAGGCTCATGCAGACCGGCTGCCAGAAGCGGCGCATGTACTCGCCCAGCGGCGTGCCCGGGCCGACCGAGGTCAGCTCTTCGTCGTGCGCGGGTTCCTTGTTGGTGTAGTAGCCGCCGTAGGGAATCAGCTTCTTCTCCACCGCCGCGCCGCCGGTGCTGGTGTTGCTGTCGTACTTGTCTTGCTTGATGGCCATGGTTGTCTCTCCGTCTGTGTGGTGTGTCTTATCGAATTCGGCATACCGAATACCGTATACGAAGTTTGCGGGCGTGGCTGGGGGCATCGCCAGCGGGTTTTCCCGAGAAAGCCCCTGGCGGGGCCAGGGGCTCAGCCGAGCATGTCGGGCTGGGTGGCGACCAGGTGGTCCCAGATCGGCTGGAAGTGCAGCCAGCCGATGTATTCGGAGCCCACGTGTTCGCGGCTGTAGCGCGAGCGCTCGGGCGAGACCAGCACCGGCTTGAGGCCGGTGGCCTCGACCATCAGCTGCTGGCGGCAGCAGCGCTCCAGCGCGATGAACCAGAAGGCGGCGGCCTCGATGCTGTGGCGGCTGGCGGTGAGCAGGCCGTGGTTCTGGTGGATCGCGGCCTTGACGCCCTTGAACCAGTCGCAGACGGCCATGCCGGCCTTTTCCTCGACGGCGACCTGGCCGGCCTCGTCCTTGATCACGACGTGGTCCTCGAAGAAGGCGGCGGCGTCCTGCGAGATCGGGTCCAGCGGGCGGCCCAGTGCGGCAAAGGCGGTGCCGTAGACCGTGTGGGCGTGGCACATGGACATGATGTCCGGGTGCGCTTCGTGCACCGCGGCGTGCAGCACGAAGCCGGCGCGGTTGATCGCGTGGTTGCCTTCGACGACGCGGCCCTTGTGGTCGGCCAGGATCAGGTTGGACACCTTGACCTGCGAGAAGTGCACGCACATCGGGTTGGTCCAGTACAGCTCCGGGTGCTCCGGGTCGCGCACCGTCAGGTGGCCGGCGAAGCCGTAGTCGAAGCCCTCCAGCGCGAAGGCGCGGCAGGCCGCGACCAGGCGCTGCTTGCGGTGCAGGCGCTCGGCCGAGTGGTCGCTGAAGGCGGGCAGTTCGGGGTAGATCAGACCCTTCTGCTCGGGCTGGTAGATCGAGATGCGGCCATCGGCCAGCAGGGGCGCGGCAGCGGTCTTGGGCGGGGCGGTGTCGAGGACGGCGTTCATGGAAAGTCTCCTGGGTGGTCTTGTCTGGTGAGCACGGTTTCTCCGGCTGCCGGCATCTTGCGGGGAACACGGGTGAGTGACAAACGATGGTTGTTCACGTTGACATGAACCAGATTCACCTGAAAATGGCACACCCCCGTTCCTGTCCGCACCACCATGAGAAAGATCCCCAACTTCGTGCTGCTGCGCGCCTTCGAGGCCGCGGCGCGGCTGCAGAGCTTTGCGCTCGCCGCGCACGAGCTGCACCTCACGCCCTCGGCCATCAGCCACCAGGTGCGCGAGCTCGAGGCCTTCTTCGGCCGGGCGCTGTTCGTGCGCAGCCACCGCCGCGTCGACCTCACGCCCGAAGGCCGTCGGCTGGCCGAGAGCCTGGAGCGGGTGCTCGACGCGCTGGAGGCCTGCTGCGGCGAGGTCTCGCTGGCGCCGTCCGGGCAGGTGCTGTCGGTCTACTGCGCACCCAGCTTCGCGGTGAAGTGGCTCGGCCCGCGGCTGCCGGCCTTCATGCAGGCGCACCCGGGCATCACCATCCGCATGTCGTCGGGCGCCGAGCCGATGGACCTCACGGTCGCGCGCGAGGTCGACGTCGCGATCTCCTACGGGCACGCCGTGCAGCGCCCCGGGGTGGAGGTCGTGTCGCTGGGCCAGGAAGACATCGTGCCGATGTGCGCGCCGCGCCTCAAACCGTCCGGCCGGCCGTGGAAGGCGCTGATGGCGGAGGCGACGCTGATCGAATCGCAGCTGAGCGACGTGACCTGGCGCGACTGGTTTGTGCTGAACGGGCTGGCCATGCCGCAGAACCCGCGGCAGTCCTTCGATCGCGGCGCGCTGTCGATCTCGGCCGCCGTCGACGGCATGGGCATCGCGCTGGAGACCACGCGTTTTGCCGAGCGCGAACTGGCGCGCGGCGACCTGGTCGAGGTCGGGCGCACGGTGTTCCGGCGCATCCGGCGCGAGGTGCATTTCCTCTCGACCCGCACCAACGAGCGCCATGTGGAGAAGATCTGCCGCTTCCGGCAGTGGCTGACCGCCGAGGCGGGGCGGGCGGCGCCGGCGGTGCGGCCCTGAGGCGGCGGTTCAGCCCCGCATCTTGCGCAGCAGCAGCTCGCGCATGATCTGGATCGGCGCCTCGCGGCCGCGGCCGCGGCGCGTGGCGAGCATGAAGGGCGACTGGAAGCCGAAGCTGGCCGGCAGCAGCACGCGCAGCCGGCCCTGGTCCATCCAGGGCTGGGCGTAGTGCTCGGGCAGGTAGCCCACATAGCCGCCCGAGAGGATGAGAAACAGCTGCGCCTCCATGCTGTCGACGGTGGCGACGCTGTTCTTCATGCCGTGTTTGCCCAGTTCGGCCTTGCTCCAGTAGCTGCGGCGCACCACATTGAGCTCCGCGACCTGGGCCTCGGTGATGTGGCGCTGGGCGTGCAGCGGGTGCTGGTCGCTGCAGTAGAGCCACTGCTGCTCGCGGTAGAGCGGCTGGAACACCAGGCCCGGCGGGCGGGTCGGGAAGAAGCCGATCGCCAGGTCCAGCTCGTTGTTGAGGATGCCTTCCTGCAGGTCGTGCGGGTTCTTGACGAACAGGCCCAGGTGCACCGCCGGGTGACGCTGGTTGAAGTCGCCGATGGCGTCGGACAGGCGCAGCGCGCTGTCGGTGACGGTGGAGTCGATCACGCCGATGCGCAGCGTGCCCGACAGCCCACCCTTGAGCGAGGCGGCGAAGCTGCCGAAGCCGTCGATTTCCCCGAGCAGGCGCTGTGCTTCGCCCAGCAGCAGTTCGCCCTTGTCGGTGAGCGAGAAGCCGCCGCGGCCGCGGTCGCACAGCTTGAAGCCCAGCAGGCCTTCGAGCTGGCTCATGTAGGTGCTGATGGCCGAGAGCGTGAGGTTGAGTTCCTGCTGCGCCTTGGCGAAGCCCTGGTGGCGGGCGACGCTGGCGAAGATGCGCAGGAGCTTCAGGTCGGGCGTGGGGACGGTCGACGTGGTGGCCATTGGTTGTGAAAAGTCTGAAGTGAGTTTTTGGTTCTGAGCATTTGTCGTGCCAGCCCATGCCCGAAAAATGGGCGTCACCCGAACGACAACCAAGTCCCGCACCGATGACATTCACCCTCAACCAGCCCCAAGGTGGCAACGAAATGCCCCGGTTCGCCGGGCGCGGCACCATGCTGAGGCTGCCGTCGGCCGACACGCCCGAGGGCCTGGACGTGGCCTTCATCGGCGTGCCGCTGGACATCGGCACCTCGCTGCGCGCCGGCACCCGCTTCGGCCCGCGCAGCATCCGCAACGAGTCCGTGATGATCCGGCCCTACCACATGGCCACGGGCGCGGCCCCGTTCGACGCTCTGCAGGTGGCCGACCTGGGCGACGTGCCCATCAACACCTACAACCTGCTGGCCTCGGTCGACATCATCCAGGCCTATTACGAGCGCCTGCTGCCGCACCGCGTGGTGCCGATGACGCTGGGCGGCGACCACACCATCACGCTGCCCATCCTGCGGGCGCTGGCCAAGAAGCACGGCCCGGTGGGGCTGGTCCATGTGGACGCCCACACCGACACCAACGACCACATGTTCGGCGAGAAGATCGCCCACGGCACCACCTTCCGCCGCGCGGTGGAAGAGGGCCTGCTGGACTGCAAACGCGTGGTGCAGATCGGCCAGCGCGCCCAGGGCTACACCAGCGGCGACTTCCAGTGGGGCGTGGACCAGGGCTTCCGCCTGTTCACCGCCGAGCAGTGCTGGCACCGCTCGCTCGCGCCGCTGATGGACGAGGTGCGCGAGATCGTGGGCGGCGGCCCGGTCTACCTGAGCTTCGACATCGACGGCATCGACCCCGCCTGGGCGCCCGGCACCGGCACGCCCGAGGTCGGCGGCCTGACCAGCATCCAGGGTCTGGAAATCGTGCGCGGCTGCCGCGGCCTGGACCTCATCGGCGGCGACCTGGTCGAGGTCTCGCCGCCCTACGACCAGAGCGGCAACACCGCCCAGCTGGCCGCCAACCTGCTCTACGAAATGCTCTGCGTGCTGCCCGGTGTTCCCGTCCGCTGATTACAGAAAA
The DNA here is from genome assembly GCF_051857515.1 of Hydrogenophaga sedimenti. Lineage (NCBI taxonomy): Bacteria > Pseudomonadati > Pseudomonadota > Betaproteobacteria > Burkholderiales > Comamonadaceae > Hydrogenophaga > Hydrogenophaga sedimenti. The sequence goes on along the minus strand of NZ_JBPZHA010000009.1, from coordinate 28,311 downwards.
CCGTCCATGTCCACTACTGCCTTCCCCCAGCCGCAGGACGCCGCCCAGGTGCCGCGTTACGCCGGCCTGCCCACCTTCATGCGCCTGCCCATGGCCGATCCGGACCGGCTCGATGCGGTGGACATCGGCCTGATCGGCGTGCCCTGGGACGCCGGCACCACCAACCGGGCCGGTGCCCGCCACGGCCCGCGCGAGGTGCGCAACCAGTCCAGCCTGATGCGCAAGGTGCACCACGTCAGCCGCATCGCGCCCTACGACCTCGCCCGCGTGGCCGACCTGGGCGACGTGGCACTGCCGCCGATGGACCTGATGCTCGGCCTGGACCTGATCGAGGCCTACTACCGCCGGGTGCACGCGGCCGGCGTGCGCCCGCTGTCGGTGGGCGGCGACCACCTGGTCACGCTGCCGGTGTTCCGCGGCATCGCCCACGGAGCGGCGGTCGGCATGGTGCATTTCGACGCCCATTCCGACACCAACGACAGCTACTTCGGCGGCCAGCGCTACACCCACGGCACGCCGTTCCGCCGCGCGGTGGAAGAGGGCCTGCTGGACCCCAAGCGCACGGTGCAGATCGGCGTGCGTGGCTCGGTCTACGACCCGGCCGACCTGGACTTCGCCAAGGCCGTGGGCATTCGCGTGATCCAGATGGAAGAGGTGGCGGCCCGCCGCGACGACGACCTGCTGGCCGAGGTGCGCAGCATCGTGGGTGACGCTCCCACCTACATCAGCTTCGACGTCGACTGCCTCGACCCCTGCTACGCGCCCGGCACCGGTACGCCCGAGATCGGCGGCATGACCACGCTGCAGGCGCAGCACCTGGTGCGTGGCCTGCAGGGGTTGAACCTGGTGGGGGCCGACGTGGTCGAGGTCAGCCCGCCGTTCGATGTGGGCGGCGTCACCGCGCTGGTGGGCGCCACCATGGCGTTTGAGCTGCTGTGCCTGCTGGCCGATGCGCACGACCGGCTCGGGCGCCTGCCGGTGGCGGGCGTGGGAGCCGCCGCATGAAGCTGGACCTGTTCCGTTCCCTCTGGGGCTGGCAGGGCGACTGGGCCACCTGCGCGGCCGAGGTGCGGCGCATGGGCGCGGTGGGTGTGGAAGCACGCCTGCCCGGCGACCCCTTCGCCCAGCGCGCGCTGCGCCAGTCGCTGCAGCAGGAGGGGCTGGACTACATCGCCGTGGTGTTCACCGGCGGTGACGTGGTGCCGCGCCAGGACTGGACGCTTCAGCAGCACTGCGACCGCCTGAAGGCTGCCATCGACGGGGCGCAGGACGTGGGCGCACGCTTCCTGAATGTGCTGCCCGGCAACGACCGCTGGCCGCTGGCGCAGCAGGTCGAGTTCTTCGGCCGCGCGCAGGCCCTGGCCGACGCGGCCGGTGCGGTGTGCAGCTTCGAGATCCACCGCGCCACCTCGCTCTACAGCCCCTGGGTGACGCTGGACCTGATCGAGCAGCTGCCGCAGCTGCGCTTCACCGCCGACATCAGCCACTGGGTGGTGGTGTGCGAGCGCCTGCTCGACGACCCGGCCGACGACCTGTCGCCCTTCATCGAGCGCGTGCACCACGTGCAGGCCCGCGTGGGCTACGACCAGGGGCCGCAGGTGCCGCACCCGGCCGCGCCCGAGTACGCCCGCGCGCTGGCCTTCCACCGCGGCGTGTGGGAGCGGGTCTGGGCCGCACAGCGCGCCCGCGGTCAGGCCGTGACCACCCTCACGCCCGAGTTCGGCCCCGACGGTTACACCCACCTGCTGCCCTTCACCCAGGCCCCGGTGGCCGACACCTGGGGACTCAACCAGTGGATGGCCCGCGCCGAGGCCGAGCACTTCGCTCAGTGGCACGCGGCCCAGGCCGATGCCCCGGCCGCCCCCGTTTTCTGAATTCCGACCACCCGCCATGCCCGACACCACCGCCAACTTCGAATCGCTGCCCATCATCGACATCCGCGGCCTGTTCAGCCCCGATCTGGCCGACCGCCAGGCCGTGGCCGACCAGCTCGGCCACGCGGCCCGCCATGTCGGCTTCTTCTATGTCAGGGGACACGGCATTCCGCGCGAGCAGATCGCGGGGCTGCGCCGCGCCGCCGAGCAGCTGTTCGCGCAGGACCTGGACTGGAAGATGGGCCACCACATCGGCCTGGGCCGCGGCCACAAGGGCTTCGTGCCCGAGGGCGAAGAGATCTACGGCACCGGCAAGCCCGACCACAAGGAGGCCTACGACATCGGCTTCGAGGCCGCCGACGACCACCCCTTCGTGTTGGCCGGCCAGCCGCTGATCGGCGGCAACAAGTGGCCCGAACTGCCGGGCTTCCGCGAAGCGGTCGCGGCCTACTACGAGAGCATCTTTTCGCTGGGCCGCACGCTGCTGCACGGCTTCGCGCTCGCCCTGGGCCAGCCCGAGGACGCGCTCGACCGCTACGTCACCTGCCCGCCGTCCAAGCTGCGCCTGATCCACTACCCGGTGGACGCGGCGGCCGAAGACACGCCCGGCATCGGCGCCCACACCGACTACGAATGCTTCACCCTGCTGCTGGCCGACCAGGCCGGGCTGGAAGTGCTCAACGACCAGGGCTCCTGGGTCGACGCGCCGCCGCTGAGCATCGACGGCGAAGAGCTGTACGTCATCAACGTCGGCGACATGCTGGAGGTGATGACGGCCGGCGCCTTCGTGGCCACCACGCACCGCGTGCGCAAGGTGCGGCACGAGCGTTATTCCTTCCCGCTGTTCTTCGCCTGTGACTACGCCACCCGCATCGCGCCGCTGCCGGCTTTCGACCCCACGGGCGAGGCGCAGGCTCGGTACGGCGACATCGCCATTGGCGAGCACATGTGGAGCATGGCGCTGCAGACCTACCGCTACCTGCGCGAGAAGGTGGCCCGCGGCGAACTGCAGCTGCCCGCCAACGCCCGCGGCACCACCAGCTTCGGCCAGTTCAAGACCCTCGCCCAGGACCCGGCGGCGCCGGCCGAACCCGCGACGGCGCCTTGAGCCCGGTGGCTCCGATCCCGTTTCCCTCTCCCGTGCCTTTCCCCGTTCCTTCCCTTCCTTCAGGAGTTCTTGCCATGTCCCCACTGACCGCTACCTTCACCCGCACCGCCCTGGCCGCCCTCGTGGGTCTCGGCTGTCTCGCCGGCGCCCAGGCACAGACCATGGCGCCCGGCGTGCTCAAGGTCGGGCTGGAAGCCACCTACCCGCCCTTCGAGTCCTACGAGGGTGACAAGATCGTCGGCTTCGACCCCGACCTGACCGCGCTGCTGACGCGCGAGATGAAGCTCAAGCCGGCCCTGACCGACACCAAGTTCGTCAGCCTGATCCCCGGCCTGGCCGCCGGCCAGCACGACGCCGTGGTCTCGGGCCTCTACATCACGCCCGAGCGCCTGACGCAGGCCGACGCGATTCCCTACGCCAGTTCCGGCGCCCTGATCATGGTGGCCAAGGACAGCAAGGTCGCCCCCAAGACCGAGAAGGACCTCTGCGGTCTCAAGGTCGGTCTGCAGGCCGGCACCTCGTGGGTCAAGCTGCTCAAGACCCTGTCGGACGAGCACTGCAAGACCGCCGGCAAGGGCGCCATCACGGTGATGGAGTTCCCGACCGCGCCCGAGGTCTCGCAGGCCATGATGTCGCGCAACGTCGACGCCCAGCTGGAGATCGCCGGCGCCGCCAAGATGATCGTGGAGAAGACCAAGGGCCGCGTGACCATCAGCTCGCCCGACCTGGTCTACCCGCAGACCCTGGGCATCTACGTCAAGAAGGGCAACACCGCGCTCAAGCAGTCGTTCGAAACCGCGATGGCCGCGATCCGCAAGACCGGCGAATACGACGCGCTGATCAAGAAGTACGAGCTGACCCCGGTCAAGTAAGCCGACGCTTCCCACGACACGAGGACGCCGCCCATGGAACTGGACTGGACCTACTTCTTCTCGCTCTTTTCCATGGGGGCGTTCTACCGCGCCAGCGCGATGGTGATCGCGCTGGGCTCGCTGTCCTGGCTGTTCGGGCTGGTGCTGGGCTTTGGCCTGGCCCAGGCCGAGGGCTCGCGCCAGCCCTGGCTGCGCTGGCCGGCCAAGGCCTACATCTGGTTTTTCCGCAGCGTGCCGCTGCTGGTGCTGCTGGTGTTCGTCTACAACCTGCCGCAGATCTTCCCCGCCACCGGCGTGGTGCTGGGCATCCCCTTCCTGGCGGGCCTGGTTGGCATGGTCATGACCGAGGCCGCCTACATGGCCGAGATCCACCGCGGCGGCCTGCTGTCGGTGGCCAGGGGCCAGCGCGAGGCGGCCCATGCGCTGGGACTGGGCTGGTTCGCCACCCAGACCCGCATCGTGCTGCCGCAGGCGTTTCGCATCGCCTTGCCCACACTCATCAACGAATACGTCACCATCATCAAGCTCACCTCGCTGGTGTCGGTGATCTCGCTGCCCGAGCTGCTGCTGACCGGCCAGCGCCTGTACACGCAGAACTTCCTCATCCTCGAAACCCTGCTGGCCGTGGCGGTGTACTACGTGGCCATCGTCACCGTGTTCGGCGCCGCGCTCGGCGCGCTGGAACGCCGGCTGGACCTGAACCGCCGCAAGCCCGCGCCGGTGGACGACGCGGCCCTGGTGGGGCTGCGCGTGAGCCTGCCCGAGGCTCCGGTGGTGTCGCCGGCCCGCCGGGGCCCCGGCGCGCCCCCGGCGCTGGAGCTGATGGGCATCCACAAGGCCTATGGCAGCCACGCCGTGCTCAAGGGCGTGAGCCTGCAGGTCGGCGCCGGCGACGTGATCTCCATCATCGGCCCCTCCGGCTCGGGCAAGACCTCGCTGATCCGCACCGTCAACGCGCTCGAAACCCTGGACCAGGGCGAGATCGTGCTGTTCGGCGAAAGCTACCTGCTGGGCCGGGCACCGCAGGACGCGGCCCGCGTGCGCCAGGGCATCCGCCGCATCGGCATGGTGTTCCAGGGGTTCAACCTGTTCCCGCACCTGACGGTGCTGCAGAACATCCTGCTCGCGCCGGGCCTGCACGGCCAGGGCGACCCGGCCTCGCGCCGCCACACGGCGCAGCGCCTGCTCGACAAGGTGGGCCTGCTGGCGCACCTGGACAAGTACCCGCACCAGCTCTCGGGTGGCCAGCAGCAGCGCGTGGCGATCGCGCGCGCCCTGGCGCTGCGGCCCGACGTGATGCTGTTCGACGAGCCCACCTCGGCGCTGGACCCCGAGCTGGTGGGTGAGGTGCTCAGGGTGATCCGCGACCTGGCGGAAGAGGGCATGACCATGCTCATCGTCACCCACGAGATGGAGTTCGCGCTGCAGATCTCCGACCGCGTGGTGTTCATGGAAAACGGCCAGCTGCTGCTGGACGCGCCGCCCGAGCGTCTGCAGCGGCCGGGTGCCGGCGACGACCCCGCGCTGGCCCGCGTGCGCCGCTTCATGGGCCTGGACGCCAGCCCCGCCGTTTCGGCCTGATTCCACGGAGACCGCATGACCACCACCAAGGCCGACGAGGCCACCCTGCGCCGCGACCTCGCGGCCGCCTACCGGCTGGCCGCCCGCTTCGGCTGGGACGACACGCTCTACACCCACTTCTCGGCGCGCCTGCCTGGCGGCAAGAAGGGCCAGCAGCGCTTCCTGCTCAACCCCTTCGGCCTGATGTTCAAGGAAATCCGGGCCAGCGACCTGATCGTGGTGAACCTGGACGGCCAGGTGGTGCAGGGCGATGCCGCGATGAACCCGGCCGGCTTCACCATCCACAGCGCGGTGCACACCGCCCGCGACGACGCGCACTGCGTGATCCACACCCACACCGTGCCGGGCATGGCCGTGGCGGCCTGCGAGCAGGGCCTGCTGCAGCTCAACCAGATCTCGGCCGAGTTCCACCAGTCGGTGGGCAGCCATCCCTACGAGGGCGTGGCCTTCAATCTGGAGGAGCGCAGCCGCATCCAGACCGCCCTGGGCGAGAACATGGCGCTGATCCTGCGCCACCACGGCCTGCTGAGCGTGGGGCCGACCGTGGCCGACGCCTTCTGCATCATGTATTACCTCAACAAGGCCTGCGAGATCCAGCTCGCCGCCGCCCAGCTGGCCAGCATCGCCGGGCCGGTCACGCGCATCCCGCCGGTGCTCAGCGCCCATGTGCGCAAGCAGTTCCGCGGCGTCGAGCACGAGCGCCAGCTGGTCTGGGCCGCGTGGCTGCGCGAGCTCGAGCGCAGCGAGCCGGACTACCGGCTCTGAGGGCCGGCATGTCTTCTTCCGCCGCGCCCACGCTGCTGCTGTGCAGCGAGACCGACGATCTCTCGGGCTTGCGCGGCGCGTTCGAGGCCGCCGCCGCGCAGGCCTGTCCCGGCGTGCAGGTCGTCTGCTGGACCCCGCAGACGCCGGCCGCCGTGCTCGACCAGGTGGTTGCCGTCGCCGGCTGGTTCGTGCCCGTGGGGCTGCCGGCCCGCCTGCCGCGCCTGCGGCTGCTGGCCTCGATCGGCGCCGGTGTCGAACACCTGCTGCGCGACCCCGGCCTGCCTTCGGACCTGCCCGTGACCCGCATCGTGGACCCGGCGCAGGCGCGCGGCATGGCCGAATACGTGCTGTGGGCAGCGCTGCATTTCCACCGCGACCTGGACCGTGTCATGGCCCGGCAGGCGCACCGCCAGTGGCGCATGCCGGCGCAGCGTCCGGCGGCCGCGTACCGGGTGGGCGTGATGGGGCTGGGCGCGATGGGGGCCGAGGTGGCGCGCACCCTGGCGGCGCATGGCTTCGACGTGCACGGCTGGACGCGCCGCCCCCAGAGCTTGCCGGGCGTCACCTGCTGGGCCGGCGACGACGCGCTGCGGCCCTTTCTGGCGGGGCTGGACATGGTGGTTTCGCTGCTGCCGCTGACGCCGCAGACGCGCGGCCTGTTCGACGCCGACTGGTTCGCCGCGCTCCGGCCCGGCGCGGTCTTCGTCAACTGCGGCCGTGGTGAACAGCTGGTGGAACCGGCCTTGCTGGATGCCCTGCGCCGCGGCCATCTGCGCGCGGCGGTGCTGGACGTGTTCGAGCACGAACCCCTGCCGGCCGACAGCCCGCTCTGGGGCGAGCCTGGTGTGCTGGTCACGCCGCACATGGCCTCGGCCGCGTCGGACGAAGCCATCGCCGGCCAGATCGTCGGCGACACCGCCCGGGTGCTGGCCGGCCAGCCGCCGCTGCACGCGGTGGACCGGCAACGGGGTTACTGAGCGGCGCCGGCCGGCGCCGGGCTCACTGCACGATCTCGTCCGCCGGCCCCCGGTGGGCATCCGGTTTCGCGGTCGCGGCGCTGCCGGCCGCGGCGCACATCACCAGCCCGATGGCCAGCCACTGCAGGCCGCTGAGCTGCTCGTCGAGCACCAGCACGCCCATCAGCGCGGCCACGGCCGGCTCCATGCTGGCCATGACGCCGAAGGCGGCCGGTGTGAGGCGCTTGAGGGCGACCATTTCGAGCGAGATCGGGATCGCGCTGGAGACCGCAGCGACGCCGATGCCGTAAAGCAGGATCTCGGGTTGGAGCAGCGCGCTGCCGGCGTGCCAGACGCCGAAGGGCACGACGGTGATGGCCGCCATGGTCAGGCCCAGCGCGACCGAGTGGCCAGCGTGCAGGTGGCCGACCTTCTTGCCGAACAGGATGTAGGCGGCCCAGAACACCGCGGCGCCGAGCCCGAAGCCGACCCCGGCCGGGTCCAGGCTCCGGACGTCGTGCCCCAGCGGCAGCAGCAGGCCCAGGCCCACGATGGCGAAGGCGATCCAGAGGTAGTCGATGCGCTGGCGCGAGGTGAAGAAGGCCACGGCCAGCGGCCCGCTGAATTCGATCGCCACCGCGACGCCGAAGGGAATCGTCTTGATCGACTGGTAGAACATCAGGTTCATGCAGCCCAGCGCCATGCCGTAGCGCACCAGGCTCTTGAAGTCCGCGCGCGTGGTGGTCCAGCGCCAGGGGCGCCAGATCAGCAGCAGCCAGCAGGCCGAGAAGCCCACGCGCAGGGCGGTGGTGCCCAGCGAGCCGACCAGCGGAAACAGCTGCTTGGCGAACGAGGTGCCGATGCCCAGCGCGACGACCGAGCCGAGCACGGCCAGCAGGGGCACGGCCTGTGCCCAGCGAGAAGAAGATGTCATGTGCAAGCGGTAACGACCCGCCGCCGGGCCGCCCCAAGGCGGGTCAACCCCCGTGGGGGGGCAGCGACCCGCGCAGCGGCGGAGCGTGGGGGTCCGTGTTTTAGACCAGGGGCACGGTGAAGCGAGCGATCACCGGTTTCGTGTCCGGGCGCACGCCGCGCCACCATTCGAAGGCCTCGGCCGCCTGCTCGACCAGCATGCCCACGCCGTCGGCCAGCTGGGTCACGCCGGCGGCCTGCGCCTGCTGGAGGAAGGTGGTCAGGCCCTTGCCGTAGACCAGTTCGTAGGCCAGGGCGCCGGACGCGAACACGCCGGCGGGCAGCGGCAGAGCGTCTTTCGACAGGCCCGTGGAGGTGGCGTTGAGGACCACGTCGAAGGACTCGCCGGCCAGCTGGTCGTAGCCGCCGGTCTGCAGGCTGGCGTGGGCGGCGAAGTCGGCCTTGAGGCCATGGGCCTTGTCGGCGGTGCGGTTGGCAATCGCGATCACGGCGGGCTTCTGCGCCGCGATCGGCAGGATGGCGCCGCGCGTGGCGCCGCCGGCGCCACAGATCAGCACGCGCTTGCCGGCCAGCGAGACGCCCAGGTTGCGCTGGATGTCGTTGACCAGGCCCAGACCGTCGAAGTTCTGCGCGTGGATGCGGCCGCCTTCGAACTTGAGCGCGTTGACCGCGCCGGCCAGGCGGGCCGATTCCATCGGGTCGGTGGCGATGTCGAAGGCCTGCAGCTTGAAGGGGATGGTGACGTTCATGCCGCGGCCACCGGCGGCGATGAAGGCCTCGACCGTGGCACGGAAGCCGTCCAGCGGGCCTTCGATGGCGGTGTATTCGATGTCCTGTCCGGTGGCCTGGGCGAAGGCGCCGTGGATCAGGGGGGACTTGCTGTGGCCAATGGGGTTGCCGATGACGGCGTAACGGTCGGTCATGGTGAGGCGAAACAGGGCTTTTCGGGGCAATTCAGGGCAGGTCGACATTGTCGCGCATGGGTGATTACCATTCGCTGATGACCAAGACCCTCAAGATCGATTTCGTCTCCGACGTTTCCTGCCCCTGGTGTGCGATTGGCCTGGCCGGCCTGGAGCGCGCGCTGGAGCGTGTGCAACCCGACATCGCGGCCGAGCTGCACTTCCAGCCCTTCGAGCTGAACCCGCAGATGGCGCCCGAGGGCGAAGACGTGGGCGAGCACCTGAGCAAGAAGTACGGCAGCACGGCCGAGCAGCAGGAGCAGATCCGCGAGACCATCCGCGAGCGCGGCGCGGCGGCCGGCTTCAGCTTCAACAAGGACGGTCGTGGCCGCATCTGGAACACCTTCGACGCGCACCGCCTGCTGACCTGGGCCGAGGCCGAAGGCGCGCCGGGCGAGCAGCACGCGCTCAAGCGTGCGCTGATGGAAGCCCACCACGGCCGCGCCGAAAGCCCGGCCGACCCGGCGGTGCTGCTGGCGGCAGTGAAGCAGGCCGGGCTGGACGTGGACCGCGCGCAGCAGGTGCTCTCCGGCGACGAATTCACCGACGAAGTGCGCGAACGCGAACAGTTCTACACCGGACACGGCATCCACTCGGTGCCGGCCGTGATCGTCAACGACCGCCACCTGATCTCCGGCGGCCAGCCGGCCGAGGCCTACGAACAGGCGCTGCGCCAGATCGCACAGGAAGTCTGACCGGGGTGGATCAGTCCGTCTGCGCGGCCCGGTGCCCCCGGGCCTGCGCGGCGATCGCTTCGCGCGCCTCGGGCGCCAGCCGGTCCAGGTTCTTCATCTGCATGGCCATGCGCGGGTTCTGCCGCAACATCGCCTCGTGCCGCATGAGGAAGTCCCAGTACAGCGTGGTGAACGGGCAGGCCTTGGGCCCGGTGGACAGGGCCGGGTCGAAACGGCAACCGCTGCAGTGGTTGCTCATGCGCTGGATGTACTTGCCCGTGGCCACGTAGGGCTTGCTGCCCAGCAAGCCGCCGTCGCCGTACTGGCTCATGCCCAGGGTGTTGGGCAGTTCCACCCACTCCACCGCGTCCACGTAGACGCTCAGGTACCACGCGTGCACGGCCTGCGGCCGCGCGCCCAGCAGCAGCGCGTACAGCCCGGTGACCATGAGGCGCTGGATGTGGTGCGCATAGCCGTGCGCCAGCGTCTGCGCGATGGCCTCGCGCAGGCAGGCCATGTCGGTCTCGCCGGTCCAGTACCAGGCCGGCAGCGGCGCCTGCGCGTCCAGTGCGTTGCGCTCCAGGTAGCTGGGCATCTGCGTCCAGTAGATGCCACGCACGTATTCGCGCCAGCCCAGAATCTGGCGGACGAAACCTTCCACCGCCGCCAGCGGCGCGTGGTCGCCGCGGTAGGCCGCTTCGGCCGCGGCCACCACCTCGCGCGGGTTGAGCAGCTTGAGGTTGAGTGCGGCGCTGAGCTGCGAATGCCAGAGCCAGACCTCGCCGGCCCACATCGCGTCTTCGAACTGGCCGAACAGCGGCAGGCGTTGCTGGATGAAGTGGTCCAGCGCGCGCAAGGCATCGGCGCGGGTGACGGGCCAGGCGAAGCTGTCCAGCGAGCCCGGGTGATCGGCAAAACGGTGGTTGACGAGGGCGATGACTTCCTGCGTGACCGCATCGGGCGGCACGTGAAATGGCGGCGGCACGTTCTGCGGCCCCTGCTTGCCAAAGCTCTCGCGGTTGTCGGCATCGAAGTTCCACTGGCCGCCCGCCGACTGCAGGCCGTCCATCAGCACGCCGTGCTTCTGTCGCAGTTCGCGGTACCAGTATTCGAGGCGCAACTGCTTGCGGCCTTTGGCGTGCGCGGCAAAGTCGCGCACGGTGCTGAAGAAGTGCGTGTCGTCGCGCAGCTCCAGCGGCAGCCCGGCCTGCGCCGCCACGCCGCGCAGGGCCTGCAGCACGCGCCAGTCGCCGGGGGCGGTCAGCACCAGCCGCTCGGGCTTGAAGCGTTCGATGGCGCGGCGCAGTTCACCGCCCAGCGCTCCGGTGTTGTCCGCGTCGTCGAGGCGGGTGTAGGCCAGCGGCAAACCGCGCTCGCCCAGTTCGACGGCGAAGTGCCGCATGGCAGAGAGGAAGAGGGCGATGCGCTGTTTGGCCGACCAGACGTGCGTGGATTCTTCGGCCACCTCGGCCATCCACACCAGGTCCTGCGTCGGATCGAAGCCTTGCAGTGCGGTGCTGTCGTGGTCCAGCTGGTCGCCCAGCGCGATGACCAGCCGCCGGACCGGTGCGCCGGCTCGCTCAACCATGTGCTGGCGGCGTGCCTTTGCGCGCACGGCAGGCGTCGGAGCAATATTTCACCTCGTCCCAGTTCTTCGCCCAGGCCTTGCGCCAGCTCATGGGGCGGCCGCAGACCACGCAGGGCTTGCTGGGCAGATGGGCCTTGTTGCCTTTGAAACCGTTCTTCACGGGCGTGGTGCCCTCAGCCTGCGCGGTAGGTGCTGTCCCCGTGCGGCGCCGCCGCGAAGGCGGGCTGCGCCTCGGCGCGCGCTGAAAACGCGACCAGGTTCGGGTAGCGCGCGGCAGGCACCACGTCCGGCACCATCTTCTGGATGAACTCCCAGGCGACGGCGGTGCTCACGCCGGCCTGGTCCAGGGCGGTCGGCATGGCCTGCTCCAGCCCGTCGCAGGCGGCCAGCAACTGGCCGGTGACCCGGTCCAGCCAGGGCTGGTGCAGTTTGTCGGCCGGCCGCAGGCCATGCTCATAGACGATCTGCACCGCCTTCTCGCAGGCGGCCAGGGCCAGGCCCACGGTGCGCAGCGACCGGGCCAGGGCCTGCGGTTCGGCGGGCAGCAGGCTGCGCCCGGCCAGCGCTTCGGCGTACTGCAGGATCAGGGTCGAGTCCATCAGCACCGTGCCGTCGTCGCACACCAGGGTGGGGGCCTTCACCACCGCGTTGGTGCGGCGGAACTCGTCGAAGCCGCGGAACACCGACAGCGACTGGTGCTCGAAGGGCAGGTCCAGCAGCTGCAGGGAAACGGCGACCCGGCGCACATAGGGCGAGTCGAGCATGCCGATCAGTTTCATGGGCTCTTTCCGATGGGGTGGTCAGTGGTGTGCCGCCAGCGCCTTGGCGATCTTGCCGCGCTTGACCGTGGGCTTGGGTACCTGACACGGCAGGTGCTCGAACCAGCGGCGCACGTCGTCTTCCACGCACAGGCCGTGCATGTAGTTGTAGATCGCCTTGCGCAGGCCCTCGCCCAGCACGTTGTGGTCGACGCCGGGTGGCATGGGCGTGGGGTCGGTGAAGCCGATGTCGTTCTTGGCGAACGTGACCTCGGGCAGCGGGATCAGCTCGATGCCGTAGGCCGCCGGATCCAGGCCGACCGGTGAATGCACGGTACAGCTGAAGCGGTGGAAGAAGCCGCTCTGGATGCAGCCGGCCTCGAACAGCTGGCGCACGTATTCGAGCGCGTCCACCGTGTCCTGCAGCGTCTGCGTCGGAAAGCCGTACATCAGGTAGGCGTGCACCAGGATGCCGGCGTCGGTGAAGCCCTTGGTGACGCGCGCCACCTGCTCGACGCTCACGCCTTTTTTCATCAGGTTGAGCAGCCGGTCGCTGGCCACTTCCAGCCCGCCGCTCATGGCGATGCAGCCGCTTTGCGCCAGCAGTTCGGCCAGCTCGGGCGTGAAGGTCTTTTCGAAACGGATGTTGCCCCACCAGCTGATCTGCAGGTCGCGGCGGATCAGCTCTTCGGCCAGCGCCTTGAGCGCCTTGGGCGGTGCCGCTTCATCCACGAAATGGAAGCCGGTCTGGCCGGTCTCTTCGACGATCTGCTGGATGCGGTCGGCCAGTTTTTCCGCGGTGGCGGTTTCGTAGCGGCCGATGTAGTCCAGGCTCACGTCGCAGAAGCTGCACTTCTTCCAGTAGCAGCCGTGCGCCACGGTGAGCTTGTTCCAGCGGCCGTCGCTCCAGAGCCGGTGCATGGGGTTGAGCATGTCGAGCAGGCTCAGGTAACGCTCGATCGGCAGGCCGTCCCAGGTGGGCGTGCCGACGTCCTCGAACGGGATGTCGGGCTCGGCCAGGTTGATGTACTTCACCGTGCCGTTGTCCAGCACAAAAGTCCGCTGCAGGCGCTGGCGGCCACGTTCGCCGCGCAGGTGCTCGATCAGCGAGAGCACAGGGCGCTCGCCCGCGTCCAGCGTCACGAAATCGACGAAGTCGAACACCCGCGGGTCTTTCAGTTCGCGCAGCTCGGTGTTGACGAAACCGCCGCCCAGGCCGATGCGGATGTGCGGGTTGTGCTGCTTGATGGTCTGCGCGATGCGCAGCGCCGCGTACATGGCGCCCGGGAAGGGCACGGACAGCAGCACCAGGGTGGGCTGGTGGCGGTGGATGGCGGCCAGCGCCAGGTCGTGCAGCAGTTCGTCCACCAGGGTGGGCGGCGCCGCCAGCGCGTGTGCCAGGGGGTCGAAGCTGGGCTGGCTGCTGGCCAGGGACTCGGCGTAACGCACGAACTCGAAGCGTTCGTCGGCCGCATCGCGGATCACGTCCGACAGGTCGTTGAGGTAGAGCGTGCACAGGTGGCGCGCCTTGTCCTGCACGCCCAGGGCGCCGAAGGCCCAGCCCAGCGGGTCGCCGCTGCCGTCGCTTTCGTCCAGGCTTTGGTAGTTGTCCAGCGCCATGAAACGCGGCCCTTCGGGCAGCAGGCCGCGCGCAGCGATGCGGTAGGCCAGCGTCGAGTCGCGCCCCTGCAGGTAGGCAATGGCCGGGCCGATGGTGGCGCGGTAGCTCTCGAACTGGTCGAGGAAGTTGTGCACGCTGCCCGTGCGCCGGGCTTCAGGCTGCGCCAGCGCGCAGCCGCGCAAGGCTTCAAGCCCCGCAGGCGTGAACAGCCGCAGCACCAGCGCCAGTGCCAGGTCTTCCTGCACCGCGTCGATGCCGCGAGAACGCAGGAAGCCGGTGAGGTAGGCGGTGGAGGGGTAGGGCGTGTTGAGCTGCGTCATCGGGGGGATGAGGCTCAGCACGCGGAAGGCGGGGCTGGTCATGCCCCGATTGTGTCGGCAAAACGCCGCGGCGGCTGGCGCGCCACCGCTGCACCAGGGCCGCGTCAGTCGACCTTCACCATCACCGGCCGCACCGTGAAGACGCCCGGCTTGCGGGTGTCGACGGTGACATGGACCCAGTGGTTGTTCGGGCTGCCGAAGGTCTGCAGGCGGGTGAAGTTGGGCAGCAGGTTCAGCGGCGCGTGCAGCGGCTTGTCGAGCTTGAAGACGTGGGTGTCGCCGTGCACGAACAGCACCTGTCCTGCGAAGGCCTGGGTTTCACGGATCACGGTGTCCATCAGGTCCTTGTAGCCCGACTCGGGGCGGTTCCAGCCGCGGGTCTTGGCTTCGTCCAGCTCTTCGGTTTCGGGCAGGTCAAAGCCGGGGTCGGCCTGCAGCGTCAGCACGATGCCCTTGGCCTTGCGCTGGCGCGCCTGCGCGAAGCTCTCTTCGATCCAGCGGTTCACGGCCGCATTGCGCACGGCGTATTCGGCGTTGTCGGCTTCGCAGTCGGCGGCGGTGCGGGCGCTCTTGGCGCTGCAGTCCTTCTCGTCGAGCACGCGGTTGTTGTTGCTGCCGGCCACATTGACCTGCGCGAACACGATGCCGCCTTGGTGGAAGCGGGTGTTCTCGGCAAACGGTGCGTCCTGGTGTTCCAGCGCCAGCTTGCGGCGGCCGAAGCTGCGGCTGTCGGCGAACATGAGCTTGCGCAGCGTGTCCAGGCGTTCGAGGTTGTTCCAGCCGCCGTTGTTCTTGCGGTGGCAGTCGGTCCACTCGTTGTCGCCGGGCACGTAGACCACGGGCTTCTTCATCGCGTTGAAGGTGTTGGCGGCGCGGGTGAACACCTCGTCGGTGCAGGCCGAGCTGCCGTCCTTGATGTCGCCGTCGAAGATCGAGAAGGCGATGTCGGCGCGGTCGATGCTGCGGATCACGGCGGCCGTGGCCTGCGCATCGTTGTTCTTCTCATAGGGCATGTCGCCCCAGAGGCCGAAGCTGAAGCTGCCGGCAAAGGCGGCCGGGGCAAGGGTGGCGCTGGCGAGCAGGGAGAGCAGGTGTTTGGCGAGGGGCATGGTGGGCAAGGGTGCGGTGTGACGGATCAGCACCGCATCCTCGCGCCCGACCATGACAAGCCTGTGAAACTCCCGTGACTCAGGCGAGGGCGGTCACCGGCACGTGGCGCGGCGAGCGCTGCTGTTCCCACAAGGCCACGTGTTCCGTCAGCTGGTGCGCGGTGATGGCCGAGAGCGTCCAGCCCAGGTGGCCGTGGCCGGTGTTGTAGAACACGTTGGGCAGGCGGCCGGGGCCGACGCGGGGCAGCATGTCCGGCATCATGGGTCGCAGGCCGGCCCAGGGCTCGACGCGGCGCGTGCTCACGCCCGGGAAGCACTGGTTGACCCAGTCCACCAGCGGGCGGATGCGGTCGGCGCGGATGTCGAGGTTGTGGCCGTTGAACTCGGCCGTGCCGGCGACACGGAAACGGTCCTTGCCCAGTCGGCTGGTGACCAGCTTGGTCTCGTCGTCCAGCAGGCTGACCTGTGGCGCGGCGGCCTGGCTCGCTTCGTCGTTCAGCATCACGGTGATCGAATAGCCCTTGACCGGATAGACGTTGAGCCGGTCACCGAGCTGTGCACCCAGCGCCCGGCTGTGCACGCCGGCGCAGACCACCACCGCATCGCCGCTGACCACCTCGCCGCTGGACAGCGTGACGTGGGCGGTCTTGCCGGTGCTTTGCACGCGCGCCACGGTGTGGCCGGTCAGCAGGCGCACGCCGCGCCGCTCGCAGGCCAGGCTCAGGCCGTGGGTGTATTTGTGGATGTCGCCCGTGGAATCGCTCTCGGTGTAGAAGCCGCCGTGGTAGTCGCCGGCCAGGGTGGGTTCGATGGCGCGCATCTCGTCGGGCGTGACGGCGCGGCGCGGCAGGCCGCCGGCGGCCAGCAGCTTGGAGACTTCGGCCGCGTGGTCGAAGCCGGTCTTGTCGCGGTAGATGTGCAGGATGCCGCGCTGCTTGAGATCGAAGTCGATGCCCTCGGCCTGCGCCCAGCCGAACAGGTGTTCGCGGGCGGCAATCGCCAGCCGCGCGGTGGCGATGGTGTTCTCTCGGTACTTCGGGATGGCGGCGGCGAACTCGGCGAACCAGCTGAGCTTGTGCCACGAGGGCTTGGGGTTGACCAGCAGCGGCGCGTCGGCCTTGAGCATCCACTTGATGCCCTTGAGCAGGGTGGACGGGTGGGTCCAGGTTTCGGCGTTGGAGGCCGAGAGCTGGCCGCCGTTGGCGTGGCTGGTCTCCATGCCCGCGTAGCGGTGCTTTTCGATCAGGGTGACCTGGTGGCCCTGGCGGGCCAGGGCGTAGGCGCTGGTGACGCCGGTGATGCCGCCGCCGATGACGATGAGGTGCTGTGCCATGGAATCTCTTTCGAAGCCGTCAAACAGGGATGGGCACGCCCCGCACACCGCGTGCGGGCCATGACCCCCTCTGTTTGTGACCTGAGAGATTCACCGGCCCCCGATACGCGTCGAGGGCTGGCTTGCTCCTGCGGTGGGCCGGGGGACGAATCCCAGCCACTCTTCAGAGTGTCGCGCCCACGGTGAGATCCCGGGGCGCAGTGCGTCGATCGGTCCTTTTGCCTGAGAGTTTCCGGGGCGGTTGCTCCTTCGGCGCCGGTCTCGGTGGACCGGTCTCTCCCGATCGACGGAAGAAAGTGCTTATTGTGCCTGCAGTCCGATGGACTTGGCGATCGAGCGGAACTGCTGGATGCCATCGGTGTAGGCCCGGTCGGCTTCCGCCAGCGTCTGCGGACGGGGCAGCAGCTGGCTGTTGGCCTCCAGCGCCTGGTGCACGGCCGGGTCGCCCAGCGTGCCGGTGATGGCCTTGTGCAGCGCGGTGGCCACGGGGTCCGGCGTGTCCTTCTTGACGAAGTAGCCGGTCCAGATCTTGAAGGTGAAGTCCTTGAGTTGCTTGCTCTCGCTGATGGCTGGGTACTGCTTCACGCTCTCCAGCCGCTCGCTGTTGAGCATGGCCAGCACCTTCACGCGGCCTTGCTTCTGCATCTCGTCGTACTTCTTGCCGTAGGGCGCAAGAAAGAAGTCGACCTGACCGGCCATCAGGTCCTGCTCGGCCGGGGCCGCGCCCTTGTACGGCACATGGACCATCGGGATGCCGGTGACCTTGGACAGGTGCTCGCCCAGCAGGTGGTAGAACGAACCGGGGCCGACGCTGGCAAACGTCAACGGCTTGCCGTCTTTGGCGGCCTTGCGGGCGTATTCCACGAACTCGTCGACGCTGTTGACCGGCAGGTCCTTCTTGGCCAGGAAGGCGATCTGCGCGGTGGCGATCATCTGGACCAGGCGGAAGTCTTCGCTCCTGAGCTTGTTGGACGCATTCGCCAGCGGCGCCAGGATCAGTTCGTTGGGCGAGCCCTGGAACACGGTGTAGCCGTCGCTGGGGTTGCTGAGCACCTTCTGGGCCGCGATCGCACCGCTGGCGCCCCCCAGGTTCTCGATCACCACCGGCTGGCCCAGCTGTTTGCCCAGCGTGACGTTGAGCGAGCGCGCGATCACGTCCGACAGGCCGCCCGCCGGGTAGGGAACCATCAGCGTCACCGGCCTGGCGGGGAAGGTCTGTGCGATGGCGGTGCCGGCCAGGCCAAGGGTGGCCAGCGCGGCGCCGGCGACGAGGGTCTTGATGCGGATGCGAGCGTTCATGGTGGATCTCCGGGAGGGTCAGGGCTGGGTGGGGGAAAGCAGTTCCTGCACCAGTGCGATCCAGTAGGACGCGCCGGGGCCGATGTTCTGGTCGTTGAAGTCGTAGGCGGGGTTGTGGACCATGCAGGCGCCGGGCTCGCCGTCGGCGCCGTTGCCGATGAACAGGTAGCTGCCCGGCACACGTTCGAGCATGAAGGCGAAGTCCTCGCTGCCGGTCAGCATCGGGCCCTGCGGGTTGATCTGCCCGGCGGGGAAGTGCTTCTGCGCCACCGCCAGCGCGCGGGCGGTCTGCTGCGGATCGTTGACCAGCACCGCGTAGCCGGGGCGCCAGGCGATCTCGGCGCGCACGCCGAAGCTCTCGGCCTGCAGGCGGACCAGGTCCCGGATGCGCTGTTCCACGCTGCGCCGCACCTGCGGCTCCAGCGTGCGCACGCTGATCTCCAGCCGCGCCTCGGCCGGGATCACGTTGTTGGCCTCGCCGGCGTGCACCGCGCCGACCGTGACCACGGCCGGCTGCATCGGGTCAACGTGGCGCGAGACCACCGTCTGCAGCGCCATGATCAGCGAGGCCGCCGCCACCACCACGTCGGTCGCCTTGTGCGGCATGGCGCCGTGCCCTCCATGGCCGTGCAGGGTGATGGTGGCGTAGTCGGACGAGGCCATGGCCGGACCGCTGCGGAACACCAGCTGGCCCTGCGGCATGCCCGGCATGTTGTGCATCGCAAAGATGGCGTCGCAGGGGAAGCGGTCGAACAGGCCGTCTTCCATCATCTTCAGCGCCCCGCCGCCGCCTTCTTCGGCCGGCTGGAAGATCAGGTTCAGGGTGCCGTCGAACGCACCGTCCAGGGCCAGGTGCTGCGCGGCGGCCAGCAGCATGGCGGTGTGGCCGTCGTGGCCGCAGGCGTGCATCACGCCATGCGTGCAGCTGGCCCAGGCCGTGCCGCTGGCTTCCAGGATGGGCAGCGCGTCCATGTCGGCGCGCAGGCCCAGGGTGCGGTTGGAGGTGCCGCGCTTGAGTTGCCCGACCACGCCGGTGCCGCCCAGGCCGGTGGTGACGGCATAGCCCCAGGCGCCCAGCTGGGCCGCGACCAGGGCCGCGGTGCGGCGCTCCTGGAACGCCAGCTCCGGGTGTTGGTGGATGTCGCGGCGCAGGAGGGTGAACTCCTGGATGGCGGCGTCGCTGAGTCGATCCATGCAAAACGCTCCTGAAACATGAACTTTGTTGCATGTTAGAAAGCGTCTGATCTAAAGTCCAATGCATTGATCATCAACAACCCATGACTTCAAAGAGAGGTTTGGAATGACGCTGGTGCAACTGCGGCACTTCGTGGTGCTGGCCGAACTCGGGGCTTTCGTGCAGGCGGCCAAGGCCCTGTACCTCACGCAGCCCGCGCTCACGCGCAGCATCCAGGGTCTGGAAGACGAGCTGGGCGGGCGCCTGTTCGACCGTCTGGGCCGGCGCATCGCGCTCACACCGTTCGGGCACGAGGTGCTGCAACGCGCGCGCCGCCTGGTGGCCGATGCCGATGCGCTCAAGCAGACCGGCAAGGGCTTGCACGCCGGGCTGATCGGCACACTGCGCATCGGTTTGAGCTCGGGCCCGGGTGCGCTGCTGTCCACGCCGCTGATGCTGCACATGGCCGAGCACCACCCCAGGCTGCAGCTGCAGATCTCGCGCGGCAACACCAGCGTGCTGGTCGATGCGCTGCGCGACCAGCGGCTGGACGCCGCCGTGCTGGACGTGCGTTCGGTGCGGCCCTCAGCCGACCTGGAGATCGCCCAGGTGTTCGAACTGGCGGCGGGGTTTCTGGTCCGGCCGGACCACCCGCTGGCGCAGCGTGGTGCGCCCGTGGGCATCGCCGAGGTGCAGGCCTACCCGGTGGCGTCCACGCCGCTGAGCGACGAGGTGGCGCGGCAACTGATCGACCGCTACGGCCCGCAGGCCAACCCGGACGACATGGTGACCCTGCGCAACGACGAGACGCTGAGTCTGGTCGAGGTCGCGCGGCGCAGCGACGCCATCGTGCTCACGGTGAACGCCGCAGCCGAGGGTCTGGTTCGGCTGGACGTGTCGCCCCCGCTGGAGGGGTTGGCGCGCTTCGGCCTGGTCACGCTCAGCCGGCGCCAGGAGGCACCGGCCCTGCGCATCCTGCGCGAGTGGCTGACCGATCAGGCCAGTTCGCTCACCGGCACGCAGCTGCAGAACAGGTTGCGGTCGCCGTAGACGTTGTCGATGCGGCCCACCGGCGGCCAGTACTTGGCGTGCGCACGGGTCGATTGCGACGCGGCGCCGACGTCGCGGCCGTAGGGGTGCGGCCAGTCGGCCTTCATCAGGCTGTCGGCCGTGTGCGGCGCGTTCTTCAGCGGGTTGTCGTCCTGCGGCCACGCACCCTGTTCGATCTGCCGGATCTCGTCGCGGATCGCGATCATCGCGTCGATGAAGCGGTCCAGCTCTTCCAGCGTCTCGCTCTCAGTCGGTTCGACCATCAGCGTGTTGGCGACCGGGAAGCTCAGCGTGGGCGCGTGGAAGCCGTAGTCCATCAGGCGCTTGGCCACGTCCTCGGCCATCACGCCGCTGGTGTCCTTCAGCCCGCGCAGGTCCAGGATGCACTCGTGCGCCACGTGGCCGTTGGCCGAGGCGTAGAGCGTGGGGTAGTGGTCGGCCAGGCGCTTGCTGATGTAGTTGGCGGCCAGGATGGCAGCCTCGGTCGCGTGCTTGAGGCCATCGGCGCCCATCATGCGGATGTACATCCAGCTGATCGGCAGCACGGCCGCATTGCCCAGCGGGGCCGCCGAAACCGCCCCCACGCTCCACCGCTCGCGCGGGTCGCTGCCCCCCGAGGGGGCTGATCCGCCTTGGGACGGCCCGGCGGCGGATCGCTCGCCCGCGCACACGTCCACTGGCTCGGCACCCCGGCCGTGTCCGGGCAGGAAGGGCACGAGGTCGGCCACCACGCAGACCGGGCCGACGCCCGGACCGCCACCGCCGTGCGGGATGCAGAATGTCTTGTGCAGGTTCAGGTGACTCACGTCGCCGCCGAACTCGCCCGGCGCGGCCACGCCGACCAGCGCGTTCATGTTGGCGCCGTCCACGTACACGCGGCCGCCGTGCTGGTGCACCAGGGCGCAGAGTTCCTTGACCGTGGTCTCGAACACGCCGTGCGTCGAGGGGTAGGTGATCATCACCGCTGCGAGGTTGGCGCTGTGCTGTTCGCACTTGGCCTGCAGGTCGGCCATGTCCACGTTGCCGTTCTCGTCGCACTTGGTCACCACCACCTGCAGGCCCACCATCTGGGCCGAAGCCGGGTTGGTGCCGTGCGCCGACGAGGGGATCAGGCAGATGTTGCGGTGCGCTTCACCGCGCGAGGCGTGGAAGGCCCGGATGGCCAGCAGGCCGGCGTATTCGCCTTGCGACCCGGCGTTGGGCTGCAGGCTGATGCCGGCGTAGCCCGTGGCCTGGCACAGCCAGGCGCGCAGCTGTTCGTCCAGCTCCTTGTAGCCCTGCAGCTGGTTGGCCGGGGCGAAGGGGTGCACGCCCGCGAACTCCGGCCAGGTGATGGGGATCATCTCGCTGGTCGCGTTGAGCTTCATGGTGCACGAGCCCAGCGGGATCATGCTGCGGTCCAGCGCCAGGTCCTTGTCGGACAGCGCGCGGATGTAGCGCAGCATGCCGGTCTCGGAGTGGTGGCTGTCGAACACCGGGTGCGTGAGGTAGGCGCTGGTGCGGCGCAGCCCGGCCGGGATCAGCGGCTCCACATCCTTCTCGAATGCGTCGAACGTCGGCAAAGCCTGACCGTCGGCCGCGAACACCGACCACAGCAGGGCGATGTCCTCGCGCGTGGTGGTCTCGTCCAGCGACATGCTGACGTACTGGCCCCAGGAGAGGCGCAGGTTGGCGCCTTGGGTGACGGCCTTGGCCACGATGGCCTTGGCCTGGGCCGCGTCGGTGGCCTTCACGGTCAGGGTGTCGAAGGCCGAGGCGCTGGTCAGCGTGTGGCCCAGCTGCTGCAGACCGGCGGCCAGCACGGCCGTGTAGGCCGCCACGCGCTGCGCGATGCGCTTGAGGCCCTGCGGGCCGTGGTAGACGGCGTACATGCTGGCCACGACGGCCGGCAGCACCTGCGCCGTGCAGATGTTGGAGGTGGCCTTCTCGCGGCGGATGTGCTGCTCGCGCGTCTGCAGCGCCAGGCGGTAGGCCGGGTTGCCGTGGGTGTCCACGCTCACGCCGACCAGGCGGCCGGGCAGGGAGCGCTTGAACTCGTCGCGGCAGGCCATGTAGGCGGCGTGCGGGCCGCCCGCGCCCATGGGCATGCCGAAGCGCTGCGTGGTGCCGATCACGATGTCGGCGTCGAATTCGCCCGGGGGCACCAGCAGGGTCAGCGCCAGCAGGTCGGCGGCCACGATGAAGGCGGCCTGCTTGCCGTGCACGGTCTGCACCTCGGCGCGCAGGTCGTCGATGCGGCCGCTGGTGGACGGGTACTGCGCCAGCACGGCGAAGTAGTCGTCGCCCTTCAGGGCTTCGGCCCATTCGGGCGCCGAGTTGGCGAGCTTGACCGCCAGGCCCAGCGGTTTGGCGCGGGTCTGGATGACCTCGATGGTCTGCGGGTGCGCGTCGCCGGCCACCACGATGGTGTTCCCCTTGGCCTTCACCGAGCGCTTGGCCAGGGTCATGGCTTCGGCGGCGGCGGTGGCCTCGTCGAGCATCGAGGCGTTGGCGATCGCCATGCCGGTCAGGTCGGTCACCATGGTCTGGAAGTTGACCAGGGCTTCCATGCGGCCCTGAGAAATCTCGGCCTGGTAGGGCGTGTAGGCGGTGTACCAGGCGGGGTTTTCCAGCACGTTGCGCAGGATGACGCCCGGCGTGTGGGTGCCGTAGTAGCCCTGGCCGATGAAGCTCTTGAAGACCTTGTTCTTGGCCGCGATGGCCTTGAGTTCGGCCAGCGCCGCGGCCTCGGTGGTCGCGGGCGGCAGGTCCATGCCGGTGCTGCGCGCGATGCTGCGCGGCACGATGCCGTCGATCAGGGCACGGCGCGAGGCTTCGCCGATGACCGACAGCATCAGCGTTTCGTCGGCTTCGCTGATGCCGATGTGGCGGGCAATGAACTCGCTGGCGTTTTCGAGTTCACCCAGGGGTTTGACGGACGGCATCAGCATGGGAAGACCTGCAGATTGGATTGGAAACGTGAGGTGATGGACGGGTGGTTCGCGTGAGGGGAAGCGAGCCAGCGGGTGCCGCGGAACCGGCTTTGCCGGGCCGCTGGCGCCGCCCCTTGAGGGGGACGCGCGCAGCGCGGCAGGGGTGGGTCAGCCTTGCTTGGAGAAGGCGTCGTAGGCGGTGGCGTCGAGCAGGGCGTCCACTTGCGCGGCGTCGCTGAGCTTGACCTTGAAGAACCAGCCGGCGCCCAGCGGGTCGCTGTTGGCCAGCGAGGGGTCGTCGCGCAGGGCTTCGTTCACTTCGGTGATCTCGCCGCTGACGGGCATGTAGACATCGGCCGCGGCCTTGACGGACTCGACCACACCGGCCACGTCCTTCTGGGCAAAGCTCTTGCCCACTTCGGGCAGGTCGACGAACACCACGTCGCCCAGCGCGTCCTGCGCGTGGTGGGTGATGCCGACGGTGGCGATGCCGCTGTCAACGGTGATCCATTCGTGGTCTTCGGTGTACTTGGTGGTCATGGTGGGCTCCAGTGAAAAAGGTTGAAACGGGGGCAGCTTATCTGCTCCGCGACGCGGGGGTCATCCCCGGTGATAACGGTTCGGCACGAAAGGCATGGGCGCCACTTCCATCGGCACGGCCTTGCCGCGCACGATGGCGTGGACCCGCGAGCCGGTGGCGGCGAATTCGGGCGTGACGTAGCCGATGGCGACCGGCTTGTCGGCGGAGGGGCCGAGCAAGCCGCTGGTGACTTCGCCGATCTTCACGCCGTCCAGGCTCTGCAGCTCGACGTGTTCGCGCACGGGCACACGCTCCAGCGCGATCAGGCCCACGCGCTTGCGTGTCAGGGCCTCGGTGCCGTCCAGCTGGGCCAGCACGCGGGCCGCGCCCGGGAAGCCGCCGGCGCGTTCGCCGCCGGTGCGGCGCACCTTCTGCATCGCCCAGTTCAGTGCGGCCTCGACCGGCGTGGTCGTGGTGTCGATGTCGTTGCCGTACAGGCAGAGGCCGGCTTCGAGGCGCAGCGAGTTGCGCGCGCCCAGGCCGATGGGTTTGACCTCGGGCTGCGCCAGCAGGGCGCGGGCGAAAGCGTCGGCGCTGGCGGCCGGCAGGGAGATCTCGAAACCGTCTTCGCCGGTGTAGCCGCTGCGCGTGACGAACAGGTCGGCCCCGTTCCAGGTCGCGGCCATGCCGGTCATGAACACCAGCTGCTCCACACCCGCCAGCAGGCGGGCCAGCGCGGTCACGGCCTGTGGGCCTTGCAGGGCGAGCAGGGCGCGGTCGAATTGCGGGGTGACGGTGCAGCGGCCACCGATGCGGGTCTGGATGTGTGCCAGGTCGCCGTGCTTGCAGGCGCCGTTGACGATCACGAAGATGTCCGATCCCCGGTTCACGAACATCAGGTCGTCGATGATGCCGCCCTCGTCGGTCAGCAGCAGGCCGTAGCGCTGCTTGTTCAGGCCCAGGCCGATCACGTCCACCGGCATCAGCGATTCGAAGGCAGCCGCAGCGTCGGGGCCGGAGAGCGTGAGCTGGCCCATGTGCGAGACGTCGAACAGGCCGGCGGCGCTGCGGGTGTGGTGGTGTTCGGCCATCAGGCCGGCGGGGTACTGCACCGGCATGCTGTAGCCGGCAAAGGGAACCATGCGCGCACCGAGTTCGAGGTGCAGGGCGTTGAGCGGGGTCTGGAGCAGGGCGGAAGTGTCGGACACGGGCGGACTCTCGGTGATGGGGCAGATGCCATGGCACGGAGCCACAGCGACAACACGGTGCATCCGTGCGCTGCCCCCCTGTCCGCTTTACCTGAGAGATTCGCGCGGGCGATGCCGCACTTGCTCCTTCGGTGGGTGGCCGCCTGGGCCACCTCTCTCCAGTGGGGGACACCGGCCTCTCGGCCAGTGGTCATCAGTCCTTTTGCCTGAGCGTTCAGGGCCGTTGCCACGACCGCCTGCGCCTTCGGCGGCTCCCCGGGGGGAGCGCTCTCCTGATGTGTCGAGTTTACTGGAATCGATGTCGCAAAACCGGGTGCCGATGTCGTGCGCCTGTGTTAGGCGGCCGATTCCAGCAGGTGCGCCGGCAGCAGTTTGGCCAGGCGCTCGCTGATGCCGTCGGCCCGTTCGCTGCCGGCCAGTGCCTCGACGTCGGCGATCAGGGCCCGTCCCACGGCCAGCATCGCTTCGGGGCTCCGTGCCTCGCGCAGCGCTTCGCGGTAGCGGCTGGCCAGGGCCTTGTCGCGCGGCGCAAAGAGTCGCTCGCTCAGGTCGAACAGGAACATGCGGGCTGTGGCCAGCGAGCGGGTGCCGGTGAACTGTTCTCCGTGGCTCAGGGCGGTGTCTTGCGCCGCGGCGACGGCAGGGGTGTTGGCCGTCGGCGTGTCCCGCACCGGTGTGCGCCGGGCCAGAAAGCCTTGCGCGACCAGCAGGTCGATCAGGCGGCGGCCCTCGCCATCAAACAGTTCGGCCAGCCGCGCTTCGCTCTGCTGCCCGTCGGCCACCAGCAGCAGGGCACGCTCCCGCTGGCCCAGAGACCGGTTGCCCGGACGCAGCTCGTGGCGACCTTTGTCGGTCTTGATCAGCATTGTTGACTCCAACGACGAAGCGCGCACTGTGCGCGCGCCATGTGTCGGTGGTGTGAAAACGCGCGGACCGCGCAGGTCTTTCAGGCAGCGTCCGCCGCCGCCCGGATCCGCAGGCGCACCTGCTCCAGGTGCTCGCGCAGGATGTACCAGCGGTCGGTGAAATGGTCGGGCAGCTCCAGCGAGGTCACCATCCGTTCCAGCGCATCCACCCGCAGTTCGAACTGCCCGATGGTGTCTTCGCCGGGCTCGGTGAGCTGGGAGAACTCGTCTTCGAGGAACTGCAGCTCGCCATAGAAGTGCAGCAGCGCCGCTTCGACGCGCCACTCGATGTAGCGCGGTGCACGGATCACCAGCACCGAGCCCAGCAGACCCAGCGGCAGCACCACCAGCAGGACCAGCTGCGCCCATTGGGCCGTGCCATAGGGCAGCAGCGTTTCCAGCCAGGGGCGCGAACCCTGCTGGTGCAGCAATGCCTCGGGCGCGACCGGGAAGTCGCTGCCCACGGTGGTCGGATAGACACCCTGGCGTTCCAGGAAGCCGGCCATGACGTGGATCTCGTCGGCCACGTCCAGCAGTGTGCGCTGCAGGGCCGGGTGCAGCCCGGGGCGGGCCACCAGGTGCGTGAGCGTGACGGCGCTGGGCAGGTCGGTGGAGGGCAGGTTGCTGCGCAGCTCGATCGAGCCCTGCGGCATGATCACCGCACGCAGGTGCGGTGCCTTGGCCACCAGCGAGCCGACATGCTCCACCGGCAGCAGGTGAAAGCCCTCCATGCGCACCAGCGCGCCCACCGTGCGCGAGCCGCCGGTGGCCACATGCACCACCGCATCGACCCGACCTTCGGCCAGGGCCGCCACCGCCTTGTCGCCGACCTCGTCGGAGAACACCACTTCGCCGGGTGGAATGCGTGCGTGCTGCAGCAGCATCTGCGCCGCCAGCCGGTTCGACGAGCCCTCCACCGACGCCGCGATGCGGCGGTGGCGCAGGTCCGACAGGCTCTGGATGCCGTCGCGCGCGACGACCCACAGGATTTCGTGGCCGATGACCGCCAGCGTCTGGGCGCTGCTGGTGTTGTCGGCGTAGAGCCCCTGGGCGAAGGTGATGTCGATCCGGGGGCTGCTCGCACCGAGTTGTGCCAGCGGATCCTGGGGGCGCGAAAACGACACGATCTCCACCGCGATGCCAGTACGCTCCAGCCGCGCCGCGTATTCCCGCGCCAGTTCCAGATAGCTGCTCTGGGCCGGCCCGGTGCCGATCACCACGCGCTTGGGCGGCAACGGTTCCCACCACAGCAGGGTCACCGCCATCGCGGCCATCAGCAGCACGGCCAGGGGCAGGTAGATCAGCCACCAGCGGCGCCGGTAGAGCAACAGCAGCTTCATCGTCCCTGGTACTCCCGGACCTTGCCTTTGACGAAGGCCACGTGGTGCCGCAGCAGGTACCAGCGGCGGGCCAGCTCCGGCGGCAGGGACATGTCGTGCACGGACCGTTCGATGAACCGCACGCGGCCGACGATGCGGTTCAGGCCGATGCCACCCATGTCGATGGCGTCGCGGGCCAGGTCGTGCTCGATGAACTTGAGCTCGCCGTACCAGCGCGAGATGCGGCTCTCCAGCCGCCAGCGCAGCCACAGCGGAATCAGCCAGCCCAGCAGCAGCACCGCGACCAGGATCGGCAGGCCGATCACCAGCAGGCGCTGCAGCATCTGCACCCACCAGAACGGCAGGTTGCGCTCCAGGGTGCTGAGCCCGCGCCGCAGCACATGCCGGGCCTCGGAGGCGGCCGGGAAGTCGCTGTTCTGCAGCAGCGGGTACTCGCCCGCCCGGTGGAAGCTGCCCTGGCCGCCGTGCACCTTCACCGCCACGGCGGTCGCCAACCGCTTGAGCGCCGGGTCCAGCGTTTCGCTGGCCAGCAGGTGCGTGTGGGTGGTCAGGATGGCCATGTCCTGCGGCGGCTGGCCGGCGCCCAGGCTGCCCTGCGCCAGCAGCCGCCGCTCCAGGAAGTTGTTGCGGTCGGCGATGCCCGCGGTCAGCTTCAGTGCGGCCAGATGCACGCCGGGTGCCTGGACCAGTTCCCGCACCATGGGCGCCTGCGGCGACGCGACCAGGAAGACCGCGTCCAGCTGGCCCTGTTGCAGGGCCAGCACCGCGGCCGAGCCGGTCAGCGGGGACATCTGCACCGCATCCGGCGCGATCATCTGTTCCGCCAGCAGGCGCTGGAACAGCACCCGGTGGCCGCTGCCCTCGGGGCCGGCCGCGACCCGCAGGGTGCGCAGCTGGTCCAGGCTGGTGAGGTCGTTGCGGTGCGAGAACAGCCAGAGGCCTTCGATGTCGACCGCCGCCAGCGTCTGCGGATTGCTGCCGGCGGAAGCGGCTTCCGAGATGGAGTTCCAGCCGAAGCCGCCCTGCACGAAGGCCAGGTCGGCGCTGGCGGGCTCACTGCGCAGGCGGCCGAGGTTCTGCGCCGACCCCGCCGACGGCAGCACCTCGCAGGTCACGCCGTGGCGCGCGAACTCCTGCACATAACGCCGGGCAAACAGCTCGTAGGCCCCGCCTGGCAACCCGGCCGACAGGACGATCCGCGACGGTGGCATCGGGTAGACCCAGGCCCACACGAGAACGCCCAGCGCCAGCCCGAGGATCGCCAGGGGCACGCGGATCAGCAGCCAGCGTCGGCCGTACAGGTTGTGCGCATTCACGCGGGAGACTCCTAGGGATGGTGTTCAAAACCCCCGGTCAAGCCCGAATGGCATGAGCGAGGCACGACAGGAACAATGGCGTGATGACCCAACGAGAACTTGGCCTGAATCTGAGTACGCGGCGCACGCGCAA